>CAHJXF010000014.1 GCA_903644065.1 Betaproteobacteria bacterium | reverse complement strand
CCGCCGGCGCGGGGTCGCCGTGGCGGCGCGGTGCCGGTGTCGACGACCCCGTGCCGCCGATGAGCCCGGGCGACGAAGCGCCGGAAGGCACGCCCGGCACCGGCGAGAATCTCTGCCCGCACTGCAACGGTTCCGGCCACGACGCGGAAGGACGGCCGTGTCCTGTATGCGAGGGAACCGGCAAGGTCATCACCGGCATCGGGGGCGCATGACGTCCAAGCCGCGTCCCGTCCGATCCTCGCCGCCTGCCCGGCAGACAGGGTGATCAGCATTCGTCCGAAGCGGGTCCCCGCTCGGTCACTGAACAATGCGCTTCGTCGATCGGCATGGGCTCACCGGGCGCGTCGATCGCTCTGATGACCAGCTCGCAATCTCTCGAGGAGAAGACATGAACATACTGACCAGCAATCCGTTCCATCTGCGCGCCCTGATCGGTGCCGTCGCCCTCGCGGTTGGCGGCCTGTGCGGCGTGGCGCAAGCCGCCGCCGATCCGATGACGACCGCGACCGGCGGCAACTTGCCCGGCAACGAACGCAAGTTCGTCACGATGGCCGCGATGAGCGACATGACGGAGACCAAGGCGAGCGAGCTGGCGCAGACCAACGGCAGTAGCCAGGCGGTGAAGGACTACGGCAAGCAGATGATCGCCGACCACGAGAAGACGAGCACCGAGTTGAAGGGCATCGTCGGCCCCAAGAGCGTGACGCCGCCGGCCACGCTCGACAAGCCGCACCAGGACAGCGTCGACAAGCTCTCGAAGTTGTCCGGCAACGACTTCGACAAGGCTTATGTCAAGCAGATGGTCTCCGACCACAAGTCGGCTGTTTCGTTGTTCGAGAAGGAGTCGAAGTCGGGCAAGGACGGCGAGCTGCAGGCGTTCGCCGGCAAGTCGTTGCCGACGTTGCAGAACCATCTGAAGATGGCGCAGGACATGAGTGCGAACATGAAGTGATCGGCGCAGGCCGCGCGGCCTGCGAGCAGGACACGATACGACGCCCGACGAACGCCCCGTTCGCCGGGCGTCGTCGCTTGGTATACTGCCGCCCCCGGAGAGGTGGATGAGCGGTTTAAGTCGCACGCCTGGAAAGCGTGTGTAGGGTCATACCTACCGCGGGTTCGAATCCCGCTCTCTCCGCCAGTCAGTGTTGCGCTTTCGAGCGGAGAGCACCCGCCGCCGAAGAATGTGCTTCTATTCACGCACTTTGCGGCTACCTATCCCACCGCGACCCGCCGCTTAGCGCGCGACCGCGCCACATCGTGCGGAATCCGTGGGCGGCCTCTCCCAACCCGCGATACGCGTCCGCTTTTGGCCAAGAGCGCTCGGCCAACGTCCGCTTAGGTGAAGGCCGCCTGGACCACGCGGTCGGTCTTCGCAGGGAGACAGCCGTCAAATCTCTGTGATGATCAGCGCATACCGGTGCCGCTGCCTCAGCGAACGCTGTCTCTCAGGGTGGCCTGACAGACCGACGGTCTGAAAATTCAATTGTGGTTAGCTGCTTTCGCATCGCCGAGCTGCGGTGCCCCATCTTTCGTAGCACTCGGCTCTAGAGTCCAGGGTTTTGAATCGTAGTTGATGTCTCGAGATCGCGGCGTCGTCGGCATCGATCGGCGAACACGGCTGGCGGGATATAGCGAGCGTGCTGTGCGGTCGATGGTGGTTGTAGTCGTCGCGCCAGTTGTCGATGACGCTACGCATGTGGCTCAGGCTGGCGAACCAGTGCCGCGAGAGGCATTCGTCCCGGAAGCGGCTGTTGAAGCTCTCGATGTAGGCGTTCTGCACCGGCTTGCCCGGCTGGATGAAGCGCAACTCAACGCCGTTGCGAGCAGCCCAGTCTTGCATCGTCCTGCCTGCGAACTCAGGGCCGTTGTCGGTTTGGATCACCTTCGGTAGACCACGCTCGGCCTTCACCTGGTCGAGCACGCGCGTCACGTGCAGGGCCGGGATCGAGGTGTCGGCAATGATCTGTACGACCTCCTTGCTGCAATCGTCGACGACCGTCAACGTGTTCACGCGACGGCCGCTGGCCAGTTCGTCGAGCACGAAGTCCATGCTCCAGACCTCGGCAGGGCGCTCGGGGCGAAGCAACGGCTGCCGCTCCGGCACGGGGAGCTTCTTGCGACGACGCTTGCGCACCATCAGACCTTCCTCACGGTAGATCCGGTAGGTCCGCTCGACGTTGATCGCCCAGCCGTCGTTGACGAGTCGACTGTGCAGTATCCGGTAACCGTGGCGGCGAGCCTGCTCTGCGAGCACCTTCAGGCGCTCACGCAAGGCATCATTGCCATCGTCTCGCGGTTGGTAACGCAGCGTGCTGGCGCTCATGCCGACCAGCCTCAACGCCTGGCGCTCACTGAGCCCCAGACCGCGCAGTTGCCAAACCGCTTCTCGACGTGCCGACACGGCCACTATTTTCGGCGAGCACTTCGCGCATCGCGTCGATCTCGAGCATCGAATTCGCCAGCAGCTTCTTGAGCTTCGTGTTCTCCGACTCGAGCGTCTTGAGCCGCTGCGCGTCCGACCCGCTCATGCCGCCGAACTTGGCCTTCCAAGCGTAGTAGCTCGGCTAGCTGAAGCCGTGCTTCCTGCGGAGATCCTTGACCGTCGTGCCGGCATCGGCCTCCCTCAAGAAACCGATGATCTGTTCTTCCGAATAGCGCTTCTGCATCGTCCAATCTCCATCGCGGTGATCGGACTCTATTGTCAGCTGCTGCGAATCTCCGGGGGCACCGCAGACCCACTTGGCCGAACCGCTGGGAGAAGAAACGGTCCTCGACCTGGACGTGTTCCCACCGTTTTCGCGCCGACTACGCGCATCTCGCAGCGCATCCAGCACCGATCGAGAGCTTCTGAGGCTCGACCGATCTCCGAAGACACCTGCAAGGGCGCCGGCCGTCGACGACCGCGGCTCGCCGCACCGCTTCGTACGAGCGATGCGCGCATCGACGACGTACCGCCGCGACCAGCGGACAGGCTGGTCGACCCGACGGAAGCGCCGCGTCGTGCCCTTCAGAACGGGCGGGTCAGGAGGCCGTAGACGGTCCGGATGCCGCTCACGTAGTTGCCCAGCCGCATGTTCTCGTTGTGGGTGTGCTGGTTGTTGTCCGCGTTCACCAGCGGCACGATGGCGAACGGCACCTGCAGCGCTTCGACGATCTCCGCGGTCGGCACCGTGCCGCCCATCATGCGGATGCGAATCGGCGCGGCCTCGCCGCCGAACGTATCGGTCAAGGCGCCGTAGGCCCAGCGCCCCACGTCCGAGTCGATCGGCGTGCCGGCCGCATCGGCGCCCTCGGACTGGTACGAGAAGCTGGCGAGCTTGTCGTAGCGGCCGCGGTCCTCGTCGCTTGGCGCGCCCGCGACCAGGTGGTACCCCTGGTTGCGGATGTGATCCTCGATGCGCTGGCCGAGATAGCCGGCGCTCGAGTCCGGGGTGGTCCGCAGGTCGAGCTCGGCGATGGCCTGGTCGGGGACGATGTTCGCCACCTTGTCGCCGATGGCGGCGGAGGCCATCCCGCGGATGTTGAGCGACGGGTATTGCATCGCTTCCTGGTAGTTGCGACCGATGGCGTCCGGCTTGCCGATGCCGAGGCGGCGGCGCAACGCGGTCTCGTCGTCCGGCACGGCGGCCATGATCTTGCGGTCGGCCTCGGCGATCTTCACGTGATCGTAATAGCCCGGCACCGTGACCCGTCCTTCGTCGTCCTTCATCGTGGCGAGCAGGCGCGCCAGCCGTTGCGCCGGGTTGGGCGAGTAGTTGCCGTAGTAGCCGCTGTGCAACGCGACCTTGGCGCCGTAGATCGTCAGCCGCGCGCGGGCGGCACCGCGGTTGCCGAACACGAGCGTCGGGCGATTGGTGATGTGCATGGGGCCGTCGTGGATCACCATCGCGTCGCAGCCGAGCAAGTCGAGATGCGCATGCATCACTTTGCCGATCGAAGGCGAACCCCGCTCCTCCTCGCTGTCGAGGACCACCTTGATGTTGACGGCCGGTCGCTCGCCGCTCGCCTTCAGTGCGTCGATGGCGGCGAGGAAGATCATGATCGGCGCCTTGTCGTCGGCCGACGAGCGGCCGAAGACGCGCCATTCCGGATCCACGGTGCCGCCGAACAACTGCGCCGAATCGATCTCCTCCCACTCGTCCGACGCCGTGCGGCGCTTGAGCACGGGGATCCACGGGCTCTTCTGCGCCCACTGCTCGGCCAGGACCGGCATGCCGTCGAGGTGCATGTAGAACAGGATGGTCTTCAAGCCGGGACGGGCATCCGGCCAGCGCGCGAACAACATCGGCTTGCCGTCGTTGGGCAATCGTTCCGTCTCGAAGCCGCGCTTGCGGAACGCCGTCTCCAGCCACGCGACATTGGCGCGGATGTCTTCGCCGGACACCGCGTCGTTGGGGAGGGAAAGCAGTTGCAGGTACTCGGGGTAGCTGGCCTGCGCCTGGCGGGACGCGGCGGTCTCTGGCAGGCCCGCCGCGCCGGCGACGACATCGACCATCAGCAAGACCAGCGCAGTCACGAGGCGAGGGATCACGGCGATGGTCCTTGACAGTGGCGGAAAGCGGGGACGGACGAGCGGTACGCGCCGGCGATCGAGGGCCCGGTGCGGCACGCAGCGCATCGACGACGGATCAGGCACCCGCGAACCGTGCAGGCCGAGATCCGCGATCGACCGCAGTGCATCTTACGGTGGAGAACGGTTCCCGAGGAAGGCTTGCAGAAGAACGCCGTCTACCCGGGACCTCGAGGTGGGTCGCCGATCGAATCCGCGGCTCTCGTTCGGGGCGCGAGCGCGGGAAGCGGATGGCGCGCATCCGCTCGGCCCGGCGACACGAGCGGTGCGGCGAGGCCGGTGGCGAAGCCGGTATCGGGCCTACGCCGACGACAGGACGGCCGATCGGGCGCGGACGAGCCGTCGAGGCGCCGCGCGCTTCGCGACAGGACCGATCAGGTCGTGAACGGGTCGGCGACGCGCGGCCAGTAGTCGCCGTTCCTGACACGGTACGGCAGCCGTGCGAAGTCGGTGTTCAGGACTCCGGCCGACGACACGTACAGCACCTGCGCCGCGAGGGGCGCGAAGCGCGCATGGAAGTGCTGCGTCGACTTGACGACGACGACGCGCTTCGCGGCCACGTCGATGCCGAGCGCCTCGAAGGCGTCGGGACTGAACACCTGCGTGCGGACCGAAGCGAGGACGAGATCCACGTCGTCGTCGGTCGTGATCCGCACGCAGTCACCAAGCGACTCGCGGCCCACCAGCCCGGTCTGCGTCAGCGACCGATGGATGGCGCGGACCGTGACGCGCAGATCGACGGGCTGCCCCGACGCGGGCCCGCACTTGCCCCCCACCCGCAGGTCGAAGCGCGCTCCGACGCCGGCTTCCCTGCAGGTCTGGATGGCACCCGGGTCCCAGAAGTAGCCGAGCACCGCGTCGCGTACGCCGCGCTCGACGATGCGACGCAGCACGAACGTGCTGTCGCCCGGCGCGCCGCCGCCGGGGTTGTCGGCCAGGTCGGCGATGACGGTGGGACCGCCGGTCATGCGTTCGGCCCGATCGAGCGCATCGTCGATGGTGCACTGGACGGCCCGCGTCGCCTCGCGGATGCGCCACAACTCGTCGCCCAGCATCGACGCGATCGACGACGCGAGGTCGACGTCGTCGTCGGTGGTCACCCAGATCTTCGCGCCACCCTCGGCGACGTCGCCCCACGGGAAGCCGTGGCCGAACGAGACCGACAGGATGCCGGGCCGGGTCTCGAGCGCCTGCATGCGGCGCACGAAGCCGCGCATCGGTTCGCCGGTCGTGCGCCACAGGCCGACCATGCGGCAGTCGTGCACGGCGGTGACCGGACGAATGCGGCCGAGGGCGGTGTCGCACGCCAAGCGATAGACCTCACGGGCGCGTTCGACCATGTCGGTATGCGGGTACTCCTTGTAGCAGACCACCACGTCCGCCGCGTCGCGCATGCGCTGCGTGAAATGACAGTGCAGGTCGAGCTCGACGCCGATCGTCACGGCTGGCCCGACCCGTTCGCGCACGTGGACCAGAAGGTCGCCCTCGCAATCGTCGTAGCCGTCCGCGGCCATCGCGCCGTGCAGGTAGAGCAGCACGACGTCGACCGACGGCGCCGCGTCGAGGTCGCGCAGCAGCTCGTCGCGAAAGTCCTCGTACACGTCGCGCGGCGTGCGGCCGAGCGGCTGCGCCGACACGCAGATCCCTTCGACGACGCCGTGGCCCTCCGCCTCGGCCAGGCGCCTGAACTCGACCAGGATGCCGCTCGCGCCTTCCGGATCCGATACGGCGGCGTGGCTGCCGCTGCGGACGTATGCGCTCGCACCGGTCGGGAACGACACGAACGTGTTGGTTTCGGTCGCGATCGCCGCGATGAACAGCTGCATGGGACGTGATGCCCTGTCGGCGAGTGTCAGGCGAGCGACGCGAACGTCAGGCGAGCGACGCGAACGGATCCGCCACGCGCGGCCAGTATTCGAGGCTGCGCTTGCGATAGGGGATGTGCGCGAAGTCGGGCGTGATGGCGCCCGGCGTCGACACGTAGTGGACCGCCGCCGCGATCGGCGCGTACTCGGCATGGAAGTGCTGCGTGGACTTGACGACGACGATCTTCTTCGTCGCGAGGTCGATGCCGAGGTTGGTGAAGGCATCGGTGCCGATCACCTGGTCGCGGGCCGATGCCAGCAGGATGTCGATGCCGTCGTCGGTGGCGATCCACACGCCGGTGCCCATCGGACCGCGCATGCCCTGGCTGCTCTGCCAGTGCGCCTCGTCGATCGCGCGAACCGTGACGGTGAGGTCGAGCGGATCGCCCGAGGCCTTGCTCACCTTGCCGCCGACGCGCAGGTCGAAGCGCGCGCCGACGCCGGCCTCGCGGCAGATCTGGATCGCGCCGATGTCCCAGAACGCGCCGATCGCGACGTCGCCGATGCCGCGCTCGACCAACGCCCGCAGAATGAACGTGCTGTCGCTCGGTGCGCCGCCGCCCGGGTTGTCGGCCACGTCGGCGAAGACGTGGGGGCCGCCGGGCCGCGACAGCGCCTGGTCGATCGCCTCGTCGATCGTGTTGTTCACCGGTCGAGCCGCGTCGCGTATTGCCCAGAGCTCCCGGCCGAGCGTCGCCGCGAGGCGTGCCGCCTGATCCGCGTCGCCGTCGGTGATCGCCCACACCTTGCCGCCGCTGTCGGCGGTATCGCCCCATGGAAAGCCGTGGCCGAACGACACCGACAGCACGCCGTCGCGACCCTCGAGCGCCTTCATGCGCTCGACAAAGCCGATCATCGGCTCGCGGGTCGTGTGCCACAGCCCGACCATGCGGCAGTCGTGGGTCGCGGTGGTCGGCCGAATCTCGCGGCGCACGGTGCGCATCGTCAGGTCGTATACCTCGCGGGCTCGATCCAGCCCGTCGATGTGCGGGTATTCCTTGAAGCACACGATGACGTCGGCCGCTGCGCGCATGCGCTCGGTGAAGTGGCAGTGCAGGTCGAGCTCGACGCCGATCGCCACGTCCGGACCCACCAGCGTGCGGACGCGCTGCAGGAGGTCGCCCTCGCAGTCGTCGATGGACTCGGCAACCATCGCGCCATGCAAGAACAGCAGCACCGCGCCGAGCGGCATCGCCTGCCGGATCCCCGCGAGGATCTCCTCGGCGAAGCCGTCGTAGACCACCTGCACGGTGGCGCCCGCCGGTTGCGCATAGGCGCACAGTCCTTCGACGATTTCATGACCGTCGGCCTCGGCCATGCGTCGCCAAGCGGCGAGCAACGCACCCATGCCTTCGGGGTCGGCGGTCGACGCGTCGCCATGATTGACGAGATAGGCGTCTGCTCCGGTGGGCGTCGAAACGAAGGTGTTGGTCTCGGTGATCAGTTCGGCGAAGAAGATCTTCATGACGTCATCGATAAACGGAGGGATGTGCAGGCCATGACTGGACGAACCGTCGACCCGGGCATCACCGCGACCCGCACCGGCGACGGCGACCCCGGCACGACATCCTCATCGGGAACGCGCTCATCGCAGACGCATCAATCGCCGACACACTCACTGCCGCAACAGTCGTCGACGACGCCCTCATCGGAGCGCACTCATCGAGGACGCCCTCATCGGCGATGCATCCGCAGGCCGCGCGTGCGACCCGTGTTGAGCACCAGCTCCGACACCTTGCCGCCGATGCGACGCAGCTGCACCACCCCCATCAGAGGAATCAGCCCGCCGTCCGGCCCGAACGTGAACAGATCCTCCTTCAGCGGCGTCAGCTTGAGCGCGCTGTGCCCGTACTGGCCCTTGATGACCAGCCGGATCGGATCGCCGCTCGCCAGCGTCGCATAGCCGTCGTTGTCGGGCGAGTCGTAGATGCCGTCGATCCCTTCGACGACCACGGCGGCGTCGGCGACGGCGTCCGGCACCCGCTCGAGACGGTCCTCGTTGCCGAAGTCCTTGATGACGAGCGTGTCGACCGGGCCGGCATCTGCCGCGAGGACCGGCAGCGGGATCTCGAAGTGGCCGATCGCCGTCTTGCTGAATGGCAGGACCAGCGCACCGTCTTCCTTCTGCATCGGCGTGGGCGGTCCGCCGATCACGGACAAGCTGAGCGTGCCGACCTCGTCGCTGAGCTTGAAGACGAGCCCGCTCTGCGGCGAATGAAAGGTGCCGAGCAGCGGCTGGTGGTCGGCCGCCTTCACCGCTTCGGCCTTCGGCTGCACCCGGTCGCCCAGCACCGCCTCGACGATCTTCTCGGCCAGCTCGACCGGGTTGGCCGGGGCCCCGTTCGTGATGATGATGATGTCGAGCGCATGGTCGGGGACCGTCAGCATCTGGCACGCACCACCCATCACGCCGCCGGCATGGTGGACCACGTCGACGCCGCGCATCGTCTCGATCATCAGACCGAGCGCGTAGCTCGACACGAAGCCGTTGTTCATCGTCGGCCGCTCCGTCATCTGCGTCCATGTCTTCGCGCTGCCCACCTTGTCGGGTCGCCGCAGGTGCGCGAGCCAGATCAGCATGTCCTCGACCGTCGAGATCATCGCGCCTTCGCCGCGCACCTCTTCCGACGGGAACAAACCGCGTCGATGGCCGCCACCGGGCAGCGCCATGTAGAGCGTCGCCAGGCCGCGATGGATTTCGAGGTCGCTCGGCACCGACTTCGTGTCGATCATGCCGAGCGGCGCGAAAATGCGTTCTTCGAGGAAGCGTTCGTACGGCATGCCGGACTGTCGATCGACCACGATCGACAGCAGGTGGAAGCCGCCGTTGTTGTAGATCGCGCGCTCGCCGACCGGAAAGTTGACGGCGCTCTGGCGGGCCTGGCTGGCGAGCGCGTCGCCTACCGGCTTGATGGCCATGCCGTCGGCCAGCATGCCGACGTCGAGGTAGCAGTGGAAGCCGCCGCGATGCGACATCAGGTGGCGCAGCGTGGGATCGCCGAGCGAAGCGGGCAGTTCGGGAACGTAGGTGCGCACGCCCTCGTCGACGTCGACCTTGCCTTCCTCGGCCAACAGCAGCAGCGCGAGACAGGTGAAGTGCTTGCTCGTCGAGCCGATCCGCATGCGCGTCTTGATCGAGTTGACGACGCCGTGCTCGATGCTGGCGAGCCCGAAGCCACGACCGTAGAGGCGCTTGCCGTGCTGCGCCACGCCGACGACGAGACCGGGCGCATCGCTGCGGTTGAACGGCGCGAATAGCCCGTCGATCGCGGCGAGCAGATCGGGCGGAGAGACGGGATCGGATACGGGTTCGTCCATGCGGTCTTTCGTGAAGGTCTACGACGGTCGAGGAGCGGTCGCTCCGTAAGCGGGCAGCGCGCCGCTGCGCAGCACGGCCGCCAGCGCGACGAAGCCGCCTTCACCCCGCTGCACCAGCATCGCGCCCAGTCCGAGAGTGCCGGCACCGATGACGACCACCGCGATCAGCAGGCCGGCCGGTCGATCGGACAACCGGTCCGACACGAGACCGACCGCGACCGGGCCGGTCGCGGTGAGCAGCACCGTGACCACGGTGTACAGCGCCGCGATGCGCGAACGCATGTCCGGTGGGCTCAGGTCCTGCAGCACGGTAGGTAGCAGGTTCGCCGCCGCCATGACCATCGCGGCCTGCAGCCCGAACAGCACGTACAGCTGCCAGGCGTGCGTGGCGAGCAGCATCGGCAGCGCGGTCGCGCCCGCCAGCACGAAGCTGACCCACGACACGCGCATCGCCGTCACCGCGCCGAGTCGCACCGAAAAATGTCGGACCGTCAGGGTACCGAGGAACACGCCGAGCACGATCCCGGCAATCACGGCCGCCCCCATACCGGCACCGATCTCCTGTGGGCTCTGGCCGTACAGCCGGGCCGCGATCACCGGCAGCCACGCCAGCATCGCGGTGAGCCCGAGCTGCGCGAGGCCGAAGCCGCCGAAGAAGGCGCCCAGCGTGTGGGCGCGTTCGTGCACATAACGCGAGAACTCGTGGAGGTCGGCCACGGCAGGGGCGAGCCGCGGCGCCACCGGGCCGCGCGGCGTGCGCATCGTCGCGGCGAGCAGCGCCACCAGCGGGCCGGGCAAGGCCGCGGCGAAAAAGGCAAGCCGCCACGGTGTCAGCTCGGCCAGCGCGGCGGGCAACCAGGGCCGCAGTGCCCCGACATTGGCGACCAGGAGTCCGCAGATCGTGATGCCCGCGGCACCGCCGAGATTGTTGCCGGTCATGAAGATCGCATTGGCGAGCACGCGCTTGCGGTTCCTGAACATCTCCGGGAGGACGCCGAACGCGATTGGCACCAGGGCCGCCTCGCCGAAGCCGAGCAGCATCGTCGCCATCAGCAGCTCGGAGAAGTCCCGCGCCAAGCCGCATCCCACGGTGGCCCCGCTCCACATCAGCACGCACGACACCAGCACCTTCCGCCGCCCGAAACGATCCGCGAGCCACGCGAGCGGCAGCGCCGCGAGGCCGATCACGAGCGCGAAGCCGACCCCTTGCAGCAGGCCGAGCTTGACGTCGGTGAGCCCGAGGTCGAGCCGCAGCGGCTCGGCCAGCAGCACGAGGATCTGGCGGTCGATGTTGGCCAGCAGCATCACTGCGAGCAGGACGGCCAGCACGTACCAGCCGGCGAGCGACGCATCGCGGGTCGGCGGGTCGGCGACCGCCGGTGCGCCGTCGACGAGCGGGAATGTGCCGTCGCCGAGCGGCAGCACATCGACGGCGGACCGGTCCGGCGACGGCTCGGCGAGCGCTGGCGGTCGGGACGAGAACGTCACGGGTTGCTCGGTCGGTGCGATCAGTACGACGCGGACAGCGTCACGCCGGCGGTCACCGGCTGCTCGACGGTGACGAGGGCCGGGCCGCCGAGCGGCAGGAAGCCGGTCTGCGCCGACGCCTGGCCGCGGCGGTTGAACACGTTGCGGACGAACACACCGACCTGCACGCGCTTCAGGTCGATGCCGGCCTGCAGGTCGGTGACGGCATAGTCCGCGAGCCGGTAGTTGGGCAACGTGTTGCTGCCCTCGAAGCCGGCGTTGCGCGTGCCGACGCTGCGTTCGGAGACGCCGCCATAACCCGCGTAACCCTGGAAGGCGAACAGGTAGCGCGCACTGGCCGCAGCCGAGAAGCGGGCGGTGTTGGGCAGTCGCTCGCCGGCGACGGCGCCGAGTCCCGGTGCATCCTTCGTCAGCAACGCGTCGATCAGCGAGGTACTGACGCTCAGCTCCCACTGGTTGGTGGGACGGTAGCTCGCCACCAGCTCGCCGCCGCGAATGCGGGCGTTCGATGCGTTGATGACGCCGCTGACGCCGTTGATCGCATACGCCTGCTGCAGGTTGTGCCAGTTGATCTGATAGGCGGCGGCCTGGAACGAGACCTGGTTGTCGAACAGGTCGGCCTTGTAGCCGACTTCGTAGCTCGTCAGCCGGTCCGGCTGGTAGGTCGCCGGGATGGCCGACTGACCGCCCGCGGTGAAGATGACGTCGTTGGGGCCGCCAGGCCGGTAGCCGGAGGCTGTACGGAAATAGACGTTGTTGCGCGCATCGATCGCATACGACGCCGTGCCGAGGTACGTCTTGCTGCTGTCCGTCGACGTCGTCGTCGTGCTGGTGGTGCCGCCCGCGATCAGGCCGGAGGAGTTCTGCGTGAAGCGCTGCTGGTTGCGGGCACCGCGCAGCCCGGCGGTGATGGCCAGGGCCGGCAGCGCATGCCAGGTCACGTCGCCGTAGGCCGCGATTTCCTGGTAGCGGTTCGGCAGGTACGCGGTGAACAGGTCGGGAGGCGTACCGCCGTTCGGCAGCGTGGACGCGAGCGTCTGCGTGTTACCGGCCTGCTCGTGCGTGAAGAAGACGCCGCCCAGCCAGTCGAAGTTCTTGCCGAGCGACGACGTGACACGGAACTCCTGGGTCAACTTGGTCGAGTAGATGTCGCCGTCGAAGGCGATGGTCTTCAGGAACGGCAGCAGCGGCCCGTAGTACGGCGTGTAGTCGACGCGTTGATAGAAGTTGGACGACTGCTGCGACGTGATGGAATTCAGTCGCGCGAAGCCGAGGTCGTATTCGACGTCCGCCGACAGCAGGTTGAAGCGCTGGTTGGTCGGCTCGCGGACCGTGATGCTCTGCGTCAGGTCGCCGTAGATCGCCTTGCCGCTGGTGTCGTAGGCCACGACGTTGCGTCCGTCGCGTTGCAGCGTCTGCGTGTTGCCGGTGAGGCGGATCGTCAGGTGGTCGGTCGGGTACAGGACAACCGACGCGCGGCCACCATCGGTATGCCCGCGATCGACGCGGTTGCCGCCAGCGGCGCCGACCGCATCGATGTAGCCGGCCTGCTCGTCGTGGAAGACCGAGACGCGCAGTCCGGCCACGCCGTCGCGCAGCGGCACGTTGACATAGCCGCCGTAGGTGCCGTTGAAGCTGCCGTGGCTGGTGTCGGACAGGGTCGTCGTCAGCGCCGTCGAGAACGTGTCGGTGGACGGCGTGTTGGTGACGTACTTGAGCACGCCGCCCATCGCCCCCGCCCCGTACAACGTGCCCTGCGGACCGCGCAGCACCTCGATGCGCTTCAAGTCGAGCAGGCCGAGACTGAGCGGCAGCGCGGCGCCGCCGGCGAAGGCGCCGCTGGTCGTCACGGCGGCGTCGTCGATGTAGATGCCCACCGTGGACGTGATCTGCGCTCCCGTCGTCACGCCGCGAATGCTGACGTCGCCGTAGGCCGGACTGCCCGCGCTGTTGACGTTGACGCCCGGTTGCATGTCGAGGTAGTCGCGCAGGTTGGTGGCGCCGTCGCGCTGCAGGTCGGTCGTGGAGATGGTGTTGACCTGCATCGGCACCTCGCGAACCGGCTCGTTGCGTCGCGTGGCGATGACCTCGACCGAGTTCAACCGTTCCGGTGCGTTCGCCTGGACACCCTTGACGGCCGCCGGCGTGCCGGACGAGTTCTGCGACGCCGAGGGATCGGTTTCCGGCGTCCGGACGGATTGGGCTCGGGCCCCGGAGGCCAACACCAGCGCCGGCGCGAGCAGCATGCCGAGCCCGACGCGCCGGAACGGCGATGGGAGGTGACGGACGAACGGTCGGGTCGGGGTCATCGATGGCTCCTGCGATCGGTCACGGGACGACGTCCTGCGAACGTCGCGATGCGGGCACCATAGCACTCGAGTTTTCCAAAGGCAATAATTGGTTTCCAATTCGTGGAACCTATCCATTTCGGCATGTCGGCGTGCAACCATTGTGGTTCGCGAGGCACCGTGTGATCATTTGTCGATGAAGATTTCCGCACTGGAAAAAAGCGGCCTGCACAATCCCGGTGACACGATCCGGGCCTTGCGGCAGGCCTCCGGCCTTACGCTCAGCGATATCGGCAGTCGCACCGGCCTGTCGGTCTCGACGCTGTCCAAGCTCGAACAGGGCAAGGCCTCGCTGTCGTACGACAAGCTGTACAAGATCTCGCAGGCGCTCGGCGTCGACATGGCGCAAATCCTCGAGTCGCCGCTCGGCGCCCTGCCCGCCGCCACGCCCAGCGGCCGGCGCGTGATCCAGCGCGCCGGCGAGGGGCAGCTGATCGACACGCGGTCTTACAAACAGCTCTATCTCGCAACCGAATTGCTCAACAAGAGCTTCGTGCCGATGGTCGTCGAGCATTGCACCCGCACGATCGAGGCATTCGTGGAAGAGTTCGGCGGCCTGATCAAGCATCCCGGCGAAGAGTTCGTGCTGGTGCTCGAAGGCGAGATCGTCTTCCACTCCGAGGTCTACGCCCCGGTCCGCCTGTTCCGCGGCGACTCGATCTATTTCGACAGCGACATGGGTCACGCGTATCTCGCCGGGGTCGACACGCCGTGCCGGACCATCGCCGTCTGCTCCGCGCGCGGCCACGAACAGATCGTGCCCGAAGATCTGCTCGCCCGGCAGGTCAAGCCCGCGAAGCTGGCGATGCACATCGTCCGGGACGGCGAAGCGCTGCGCCGTCCGCGCGCTCGCAAGAGCTGACCGCACCCGCATTCGGTCCATCGCAAGCAGTCGTGCGGCACGCCGCACGGCGCTGCGCGCGAACTGCCTGCTCGGTCGAAAGGTAACTTTCCATATTGGAAATATTTACCATTCTGTATATCATCGAAGAAACGTGACGAACGCACGGACGCCCGTCGTCGCGCGACGTCGCACGCCTCGGGGGATTCGATGGGTACGTCGGCGAATACGGCCTTCGATGTCGTGGTGATCGGTGCAGGAATGGCCGGCGCCTCGGTCGCCGCCCACCTCGCACCGCACGCACGGGTGGTGATGCTGGAGCAGGAGGAGGCGCCCGGCTATCACGCGACCGGTCGTTCCGCAGCCCTGTTCTCGGAGGTCTACGGCGGCGAGATCGTGCGGCGCCTCAGTCGGGCAAGCCGCGACTTCCTGTTCGATCCGCCGACGGGGTTCAGCGAGACGCCGCTGGTGACACCGCGCGACACTGTGTTCCTCGTGACCGCCGAGCAGGACCACCTGGTCGATGCCTTCCTCGCGCCTGCCGATCTCGCCGTATCGACGGAGATTCTCGACGCGACGGCCACGGCCCGCCTGCTGCCGATCCTCAAGCCACGCTACGCCGTCCGATCGTTGATCCATCGCGGGTCTGCCGACATCGACGTCGATGCTGTGCATCGGGGTTTCCTGCGTCGCTTCGCACGCGCTGCCGGCCGTGTCGTCGGCCGAGCTGCGGTGACGCGGATCGAGTGGGTCGGCGGCTCCTGGATCGTGACCACGCCCCAGGGCCGCTTCGCGGCGCCGATCGTCGTCAACGCGGCGGGCGCCTGGGCCGACGAGATCGCGGCGCAGGCAGGCGTCTCGCGCCTCGGCCTGCAGCCGATGCGGCGCACCGCGATCCTCGTCGACGCACCACGCAGTCTCGACCCGCGTCCCTGGCCGATGACCATCGACCTCGAAGAGCGCTTCTACTTCAAGCCCGATGCGGGTCTCGTGCTGGTGTCCCCCGCCGACGAGACGCCCATGCCGCCGTGCGATGCGCAACCCGACGAATACGACGTCGCGGTCGCCGTCGATTACTTCGAGCAGGCGAGCGGCAGCGCCGTGGCGCAGGTCAAGCGTCGCTGGGCGGGCCTGCGCACGTTCGCAGCCGATCGTTCGCCGGTGGTCGGCTTCGATGCGCAGGCCGCCGGCTTCTTCTGGCTGGCCGGGCAAGGCGGCTACGGCATCCAGACTGCACCCGCGCTCGGCGAACTGGCTGCGGCCCTGGTGCTGCAACAGGCGCTACCCGATTTCGCCGCCGTGTTCGGCATCACGCGCCAGGCGCTGGCCCCGGACCGGGCCTCGCTCGTCGCCGAGATCCCGACCTGAGCGCTGCGCGGCCCGCGCTCGGGATCGACGCCCGTCGCCGCGCCGAAGGCGAACGCCGGCTGGCCATTGGACGGCGACGTCGGCGAGACGCCCTGGGAACCGATCGCGTCGGCGCATCCGCGGGGCGCCTTCATCCCATCGCCGGTCGGGACGCTGCGACCCGTCGCTCGCACGCTTCCGGCCGGGCACGGAGGTGCCGATCCGAGGCGGGACACGCGCGGGCCCGGCAGACCGACGGCAGCACGGTTCGATCGTCTCGTACGACACGACGACCGGACCATCGGGTGCGACGCGATGTTTCGTTCGTCACGTCGCTCGGCGTCGGTAAGCACCTCGAGGTGTAGGGCGTGCCGCCGGAGCGCACCGTCGGGCCCGACTATTGAAAGACCTGGCGCCTGCCCGACAGCACGGTCCACGCGACGCTGCCGACTTCATCTGCCCGGTCGGCGACTTCCTCGCGTCGTAAAACAGGCCCCAGGCGAAGCGCGCCCCGGCAGCGTCGACGGCAACGCGATGGCCATCGTCGGAGGCGCGGCGGTGGCGATCGCGATCCTGACCCGCTTGAGCGCCGAGCGGCGCGGCGCGGCGATGACCGTGGCGGAGCCGGTGCCGGCTACATCCTGATCAGTCGCGCGCCCGCTCGTGTCGCGCACCGAGGCGTCGACACGCCGCCCGGTCCACGCTCGCTGCATACGATCGCTGCATACGATCGTGGCATTCCATCTCGGCATTCGATCGCTGCGACGGCAGCAGAGACGGCTCGTCGCGGTCGACCGCTCCAACCAGCGATCGAAGCCGGAGCGATCGAACGGCCGAATCGTTGACGCCCCTCGCCGAGCCGGTGCCTGCGCGGCATCGCTCCCGTTCTGGGCGCGATGCCGGCCGGCCGTCAGTTGAGCGGCTTGTCGCCGACCTTCGCGGCCCGCTTGGCGCGACGCGCGGCCCGGCGGTCGGACGTGGTCGCCGGCGGCGTCGCCGTCGAGTCCGGGATGGTCGCGGTCGACGGCGACGGATCCGTGGTCGGCTTGACCTTCTTCTTCGTCATCGGCGCCGCGTCGCTGGCCGGTGCCTGCGAGGGAGACGGCGTGGTCATCTGGGCCGCGGCGAGCGAGCTGAGCGAGGAGAGGAGCAATGCGGCAACGAGCTTCTTCATGGGAACACCTTCCAGTACGTTTGCAAACAGGCGGTTTCATCGATTCTAAGCGCGTTCGTGACGAACGGGGAGCGGCTCGTCGACCGCCGAGGCGACGCGTAGCGACCGGACGCACGGCGCTCCGTCGAGCGGCCCGGCCGTGACCGCGAACGCGACCGCGGCTTCGTCGCTCGGCAGCAGCAGCGCCTCCCGCTCCGCTTCACACTTCGATCACGGTCTTCGGCGTGCTGTGGAGACACTCGCCGGCACCGTTCGGTCCGATCAAGTAGTTGTCGCAGACGGTCATGAAGACGTTCTCGTTGGCATAGGCCGGATGCACCACGATACTCATCCCTTCGGCGATGTGCATCGACTCGTCGTCTCGAATCAGTGGCCGCTCGACCATGTCGTAGCCTTGCCCATGACAGTAGAGCCGGCGCTCGGCAACGTAGCCGCGGCGCGTCATGTAGTCGTTGTGGGCCGCGAAGACATCCTTGCAGGCGGTTCCGACCTTGAGCTGCTGCAGCGTGTTGCCTTGGGACTCGACCATCGCCGCGAAAAGATCGGCAAGTTCCGTCGAAGCCTTGCCCAGCACCAGAGTCCGGGCGAGCTCGGTGTAATGACCGCCCGGTCCGTTGTTCTCGACCAAGAGCGTCATGTGGTCGCCTTCTTCCAGCTTGCGTGCTTGCGCATGCCGCGGGCGGAACAACGAGGCCCGTCCGAGCGGCGAGGACGATCCGAGGAAGACGCCCTGCTCACTGCCCTTCAACTGGCCCAGGTACTGCGCATAGGCGGTGACTTCGAAGTCGTGCATGCCGGGACGGATGTGCTTCGCGACGGCGTCGAAGATCTCGTCCTGCATCGTGGCGGTGCGACGGATCATCGCCATCTCTTCGTCGCTCTTGATCGCCTTGATGCGATCGACCGCTTCGGTGAAGTCGACGATGCGCGCGGCGCCGCTCGCCTTCACGGCCGCGAAGAAATCGTGGTACATGCCCGAGCTGTTGACCGCGCCGACCGTCTTGTAGCCGGCGCGTCTGATTTCCTTGATGGCCAATTCGGCGTCGTAGCGCGCGGTGAAGCAAGCCGACGAATAGCCGGCGCTGTAGAGCACGCGCTCGACCCCCCGGTTGAACACGTCGCCGTCCTTGACGGCCACCTCGATGCCGATCGGCCCCTGCTCGATCGCCACCATGCGACCGGTGCGCGGAAAGAGGATGGTCCGCGGATAGGCGTTCGTGGCGGGGATGTCGGTGAACCACTTGAGATAGCCGCCCAGCCAGTCGTTGCAGTTCTGCAGCAGCAATACGTCGACGCCCTGGTCCTCCATTTCGATTCGGACGGCGGCCCAGCGCCGCTCGAGCTCCGCATCGGAAATGGGCGTGCAAACGAAATCATCGAACATCGAGATCCTCCCTAGGTCGTGGCGACGAGCTTTCCCCGCCGCACCACGTTGACGAAGCGGCTGCAGTCTCCGGCGAGGTAGCGACGAAGGTTGGCCTGCATAAAAGCGATACCGCGGGCGACGATGGTGTCGGCGTAACCGCCGATGTGCGGCGAGACGATGACATTCGGCAAAGTCCACAACGGATTGTCGACGGGTAGCGGCTCCGCGGTGAACACGTCGAGGCCCGCACCCGCGATCGTCGCGTTGCGCAAGGCGTCGAGGAGCGCCTCCTCGTCGACGACGCCGCCGCGCGCGAGGTTGACGAGGAAGGCCGACGGCTTCATCGCCGCGAACGTCGCGGCGTTCACGATCTTCGTCGTCTCGGCGGTGTGCGGCACGAGCACGACGAGGAAGTCCGCATCGGCGAGGACCTCGGGCATCTGCTCGCGGGTCACCACTCGATCGAAGTGGGGCACGCTGCGCGGGGTGCCGGAGATGCCCACCACCTGCATGTCGAACGCGCGCGCCCGCCGCGCGAAATCTTCCGCGATCGCCCCCACGCCGAGCACCGCCACGGTCTTGCCGCTCAGCAACGGCTGGGGCCATTGTATCCAGACGCGCTGCCGCTGGTTGTCCAGCAGGCGCGGGAACTGGCGCATCAACGCCATCATGTGCAGCAGCGCCAGTTCGGCCATCTGCGGGCCGTGGATGCCGCGCGCGGACGTCAGCGTCACGTCCGGCGGCAGGCCCGGCACACCGGTGATGTGGTCGCTGCCGGTGGTCAGCGTCTGGATCCATTCGAGCTTGCCGGCCCGCCGCAACAGCTCGCTGTCGAGGACGAAACCGAGCAACAGCAGCGCATCGGCCTCCGGGATGAGCCGCACCGCCGCATCGCGGTCGCACGCGTACAGCACCTCGAGCCCCGGCTCGGGCTCGATCAGCTCGCGGAAGCGATCGGCCTGCCGGTCGATGACGAGCAGCGTCTTGCTCACTCGACGACCCTCGTCCTCGTGTCGCCCGGCCTCTCGCGGCTATTCGAAACCATGCGGACTCCGATCGGGACGGCGGTGGCGGCGACGCAACGCGAGCCAGCAAGCGACCGGCACCAGCGTGAAGCCGAGCGATGCCGGGATCCACAGCCAGAACGTGGGCAGCTGGAGGTCGAGCGTCACCTCGTTGGTGCGATACGCGGTCGCGGTGGCGACCCACATCGACCAGGCGACACCCGCGAAGGCCAGTGCGAAGACGCAATACCAGACGTTGTCGATCGCCCTCGTGACCCGCGCCGGCAAGTTGTGCGTGAACAGGTCCAGCACGAGATGACCACCGCTCAGGAACGAGAACGGAAACGCGAGAAACCCGATCAATACCGTGGAGGCGATCGAGATTTCGAACGTGCCCTGGATCGTGAACCAGCGGAGCTGGCGACCGCCGACGTCGGCGACCGTGATGCACATCAGAGCGAGCAGCGCCACGCCGGCGATGTCGGCGCACCAGGTCAGCAGGCGCTCCGTGCCGGTTCGCAGCGCGGGCTCGGCACTCAATGCATCTGCGCGGGCAGCCATAGCACGATCTGAGGAAAGAAGAAGGTCAGGACGATCATGATCGCGTTGGTCGCCGCGAACGGCAGGCAGCCGCGAAACGCTTCGCCGATACGGATCTCGTCGATGATCGACGAGAGCATGAAGACGTTGAGGCCCAGCGGAGGAAGGATCATGCCGAGCTCGATGATCAACATCATCATCACGCCGAACCACACCGGATTGAAGCCCAGGCCGACGATGATCGGATAGAGGAACGGCGTCGCGATGAAGAGGATCGCCACCGATTCGATCACCGTTCCGAGGACCATCAGGACGCCGATGATCGAGAGCATCACCAGCGACGGCGACATCTTGAGCCCGACCACGAACTGCGCGATGAAACGCGGCAAGCCGGCCGAGTCCATGAAGAAGTGGAACATGCCGATGCCGATCGTCAACAGATAGATGATCGCGGAGAAGTGGACCGTCTCGCGGACCGCGCGGACGAAGCCCGGCCAGCTCAGGCGCCGCTTCGCCACGCCCAGCACGAGGATGCAGAACGCACCCACGGCGCCCGCCTCGGTGGGCGAGAAGAGTCCGGTGTAGATGCCGCCGATGACGGCCACGACGACCAGCAGCAGCCAGCCGATCTCGCGCAACAGCGACGTGCGTTCGCGCCACGTGGCGCGTGGCGACGTCGGCGCGATCGACGGACGGCGCCGCACCCAGATGGCGATGGCGGCCAGATGCAGGACCGTCAACAGCACCGCCGGGATCAGCGCGCCGGCGAACAGTCGGGCCAGCGACGTCTGCGTCATGTACGAATAGATCATGAGCGGCACCGACGGCGGGATCAGCACGGCGAGCGTGGCGCCGGCGGCGAGCGCGCCGGCCGCGAGGCGCGGGTCGTAGCCGAGCCGCAGCATCTCGGGAACCGTGATGCGGCTCATCGTCGTGAGCGTCGCCATGTCGCTGTGCGAGATGGCGCCGAAGCCCGCGCAGGCCCCCACGCTTCCCATCGCCAGACCACCGCGGAAGTGGCCGACGAACCCGTTGGCCGCGCGTACCAGCGAATTCGAGAAGCCGGAGTGGACCGCGAACGATCCCATCAGGATGAACAGCGGCAGCACCGACAGCGAGTAGTTGCTCAACGTCTGGAACGGCGACGTGCCGACGACGTAAGCGAAGGTCTCCCACCCCTGCAGCATGCCGGTGCCGATCGCACCGACCAGGCCGAGCGCGAGCGCGATCGGCATGCGCAGCGCGCCGAGCACGAGGACGGCCGCGAGGCCTGCGATGCTGACGAGGAGCGGACTCATCGCGGTCGACTCCCATCGTGCGGCCGGCTCGTCCGCTCGAGTGGACGGCGGGGCGACGCGCCCGCGATCCGCGAGCCGTTCATCGGCGACCGTCCGCCTGGTCCGCGAGCGCGCCCTCGATCGCGTCGAACACCTTCCGCGCGGGTACGCCCTTCTTCTCCAGCGCGTCGATGCGCGCGGCGGTCAGATGCGCGAAGCGCCGATGCGCAGCATCCCGGTCGGCCGGGCTCAACGTCACGATGTCGGCACCGCGCTTGATCGCCGCGTCGCGACCGAGCCGGTCCACCTCGCTCCAGACCTCGGCGAAGCGGACGGCAGTCTCGAGGGTCGAGAAGCGATCGATGACCGCCTTCGCCGCCGCAGGAAGCGCGGCGTACTTCGCCGGGTTGATGATCATGAAGTTCGGCGTCATGACCGAATCGACTTCGAGGTGGCCGTGCGTCACTTCGTTCGTGCCGAACACGTAGACGCCGGTCCACGAGTTCGACACCGCGCCGACGACGCCCTTCTGCAGCTGCTCGTACTGCGCCGACGTCGGCAATGCCACGGTCGAGCCGCCGAGCTCCCTGACCATGGCCATGACGGTCTGATTGGTCGTCATCACGCGGACGCCGCGAAGGTCGTCGAGCGAAGCGATCGGCCGGATCGCATGGAACTGCTCCGGAGACGAACAGAACGCGACCATCAGGTGGACGGAAGCGAATTCGGATTGCAGCTCGCGACTCGTCTGCAGCGTGGACCAGTACACCTTCGTCGCCGTGACATGGTCGGGCGCGATGAAGGGTTCGCCGATCAACGTGTTGAGCGGATACCGGCCCTGTTCGAACTGCGCCGTCGCGAACGCGATGTCGACGATGCCGCGACTCGTGAGCTCGGTGAACTTGGTCGGGTCGGCATACGAAGTGCCCTGACCGTAGAGCGTCACGTCGACCTCGCCGGTCGCTTCGAGCGCGTCGCGCAACGACCCGACGGTTTTCCGCAGGTTTGGTGCGTTGAGCGTGCCGATATGGGCGATCGAGATCCTGATCTTCTGGTGAAGAGCGGGATCGTCGGCCAGCGATGGCGATGCCACGACGAGCGCGAACGCGAGCGCGCTCGCCCTGGCCAGCAGGCGGACCGTGACGCACGGGGACTTCACTGCAGCCGGCCGGAAAGGCGGCGCGTCGCACGGTACGCACGAGGCTATCGGACACGCCGTCGCGACACGGGTCCGGCTCGATCCGTACCGCGCCGAACCGACGAGCGCCCGGCCGATGCCGGGCCCCCGCTCGCCGATCGGCGCGACACCGCCGAGCAGCGAACGTCGATGGTTGCCGTCGCGCGACGAGCGTCGGTGGCTATCGTTCACGGCGTCGTCCCTGCGCATCGCGAAGGCGACGAGCCGTCGCAGCACGAGCGACAGCGGGCGAGGGCCGGGTTCGAGCGGTGGTGGTCGCAAGTTGGGCTCGTCAGGTCGATCGGAAACGGGGAAAGAGCGCCAGCGCGTTCTCGTAGCCGATCGCCCGCTTCAGATCGCTCGACAGGTCGGTCGCGTCCAGGCGCCGTGCCGCGTACGACAGGTCGAAGTTCTCGTAGTCGGTGCCGAATAGCAGATGCGTCCGCGGCACCTGCTTCAGCAACGCCTGCAGGTGCTCGGGTGCATAGGCCTGGGCCAGCTCGAAGTAGAGCGTGCCGAATTGCGCTTCGATGCCGCCGGGAAACATCTCGCGCAGTTTCGCCGGGCCTTCGGGCGCGACCTGGTTCCAGCCTTCGAAGCCGGCCACCCGTCCGACCAACAGCGGCATCACGCCGCCGCCGTGCGAGAAGACGAAGCGGATGTTCGGGTAGCGCCGCAACGTGCCGTTGACCATCAGGCTGAAGATCGTCCGCGCCGTGTTCATCGGCCATTCGAGCCAAACGCCGATCACCGGCGGCTTCTCGTAGCTCAAGGTCTGCGGCGTGCAACACGGCGCGTCGACCGGGTGCACGAAGACCACGGCCTTGCGCCGGTCGAGCTCCGCGAAGATCGGGTCGAAGCGCTCGTCGCCCAGCCAGGTCGCGCCGTAATTGGTGCTGATGCCGAAGCCGTCCGCTTTCAGCGTGTCCAGCGCGTAGCCGATCTCGGCCAGCGCGCCGTCGACGTCCATCATCGGCAGCGACGCGAACACGCCGAAGCGGTCCGGAGCGGCTTGCACGATCCGTCCGGCCGCCTCGTTCTTCTGCCGCGCCTGCGCGCGACCGGCGGCGACTTCGACGGTTCGGACCGGGCCGGCATAGCCGACCGCGATCCCGATGCCGTCGCGGTCCATGTCGGCCAGACGCGACGCGGGCGTGCGAAGCGGTTGCGCGCTGGTCCAGCCCGCGCTGGTCCCAGCCGGCTCGAAATGGTGATGGACATCGATCAGTCCGGGTGCGCTCGCCGATCGGGACGGCTGACGAGCCTGCAGCGGCACGCATCCACAAGCGAGCGCCGAAGCGAGTCCGCCCAGAAGCAGGCGTCGCGACGGTCTCTCGAGCGTTCCGCGCAGGGCGGCCGGTCCATCGTCCGAACCGGGCGGTCCGGCGCTTTCGCCCTGCGCTAGGAGGGTGCGAAACGCGCCGCCCGGGCTCGGGTCGGGTGTTGGCTCGGGGCCGGTCGTCGGCGCCGAGCGACCCGCGACGCCTGCATCGCGATCGCT
>CAHJXF010000013.1 GCA_903644065.1 Betaproteobacteria bacterium | reverse complement strand
GGTCGTCTGACACCCGACGAGCGCCGGGCGCTGCGCCAGCAGATCAACGAAGCGGGTCGCGACGTCTATCGACCCGTCCACCCGTGAAGGAGCCGGCGACTACTGATTGCTGATGGCCGCCATCAGCTTGCGACGCGAGACCAGCAGGCCGTTGGCATCCATGTCCTTGAGGTGCATCTGCGTCGACGGCGGCACGGCGTTCGATCCGACATGCCGTTCGAGGACGCGCAGGAAGGGTGTCATCAGTCGCGGATCGAAGTGCACGCCCGCCTCGCACATCATCTGTTCGATGCTCGTGCGATGCGGCCAGGCGCGCTTGTACGGCCGGGCGTTGGTCAGCGCGTCGTAGACGTCCGCGAGCGCGCAGATGCGGGCCTCGAGCGGTATGCGTTCGCCGGTCAGATTGAACGGATAGCCGGTGCCGTTCCACCATTCGTGATGATGGCGTGCGATGACGGCGGCCATCTTCAGGGTCGGATCGTCGGCGTACTGGAGGAGGAAGCTGCCGACCTCGGCATGCGCCCGCATCGCCGTCAGCTCGCTCGGGTCCAGCGGCCCCGGCTTGAGGAGGATCAGCTCGTTGACGGTGATCTTGCCGATGTCGTGCAGTCGGGCCGCGTGCTCGATGCGCACGCAGTACTCGGCGTCCATGCCGAGCTCCCTGGCCAGCATGCCGGCCAGCCGGCCCACGCGAAAGCAGTGCTGGCCGGTCTGGTCGTCGAAGAACTCGGCGGCCAGCGCCCAGTTCTCGGCCATGTCGTAGGCCACCGTGCGGATCGACGATTTCAGCGACGCCGTGCGCATCGAGGCCAGGTCGTCGTGGATCGCCGACAGCTCGTCGTGCTTGCGGATGTCCTGGGCGTGGTTGGCGCGGTCGCCGGCTTCGGCCGGCGGCGGGGAGGCGATGGGGTCCGCGGCCAGCCAGCGGCGGGCGTTGGCGAACGGATCGACGGCGATCTCGCCATGCGTCCCCGTCACGGCCAGCGGCGCCGAGCGCACGGCGACGCCCGACTCGCTCATCTGCCGGTAGAACTTGGCGTGCTTGACGCTGGTGGTGTACTCGACCAGTTCCTTGGCGTACGCGACGCCCACGTCCGCATCCTCGCGCGAGGACGGCCGGCTGTAGACGTGCATCGAGGCCCGCAGCACGTCGTCGTGATACAGGTGCGTCTGTCGGCTGCGGTGATACAGCTCGCGCAATGCGCGGCGCGCTTCGGCCTCGCGCTGCGGAACGCGGCTCGACCAGGCGCATAACGCGGCCGCGGTGCCGAGCAGGATGTCGATCCGCGCGTTACGGACCGACGCGGTCCGTGCGAGCGCCGCGTCGATCAGCATCTCGGCGGTCTCGCTGTCGTCGTGCGACAGCAGGTAGATGGCGCGGTAGTACTCGAAGGCGGCGCGCGACACGACGTCGATCAGGGGATTCTCGGCGGCGGCCGCGGCGACCGTCATGTAGCGCAACGCGGCCTCTTCGTTACGCATGCGATGCGCGCAGAACAGGCCGTTGGTCGCGCTGGCGAAGCGCACGTGCTCGCCCTCCGGCGTCTGGATGCGCAGGTCGAGCGAACGATCGATCATCGCCATCGCGTCGATGTAGCAACCCATTTCCTTGAACAACGCGCCGGCCGTGGAGTACGCGACGGCGACGAAGAACGGATCCCCGATCTCGTGGGCCAGCATCATCGTGCGCTCGAGGCACTTGCAGGCTTCCTGGAAGTTGGCGCTGTCGAGGTAGACGCCGCTCAGCGCATTGCAGGCCCGACGTTCGAGGTTCTTCAGCCCGTGCCGCCCGGCCAGTTCGCGAGCGGCCTTGCCGCGCGGGATGCCGTCGAAGCTGCAACCGATCCGCTGGTAGTAGAAACACGCGCGTGACAACAGGGCGCAGCGTTCCTCCACGTGGTCGTCGCCCTGCCAGTGCATGAGGGTCAGCGTCAGCCGATCGACGTCGGGACGGCGTGCCGGGTCGAAGCCGACCGTGGCGTCGGACAACGCTCCGGCGAGCGCGTCGAACGCGCCGGCCGCGACGGCAGGCGGCGCGACGTCGTCGCGATGCGAAAACAGGTCCTCGCCGGGCGAAATGCTCATCAGTTGATCCAAAACAAGGTTGGCTACCTTAGTCTTTGTCTTGCGCCGCCGCTTCCTCGACCATCGACTTTCCGGAGCCTTCCATGAACATCGCACTGCACAGCGTTGATACGGTCCTGACCGAAGAATCCATCCAGTACACCTTCGTCGTCGACGCCGATCTGGCCGACGTGGGCGGCGGCACCGCGGTCGTCGATTATTGATCGCACCGGCCAAAGGCCTGCCGGCTGATGCGAGGCGCCTCCGGGCGCCTCGCTGTCGTCTGGGCAGGCTCGATACAGATTTACCGTAGCTTGCGATTCCGTCCCGTGCTCCGCCGAATCGCGACATGAATTCAGTGCAGTTCGTTGTGTCGCCGCAACGATGGGACAACCGGATCGCGTTCTGGGTCCGCACGTTCCGCCGCAGTCTGGGGCTCGTCCGTCTGCGCGATCCCTTAAACTGACGGGCGAAAACCGCGCTGTTCGTCGTCTGCGCGATTCGCGTCCCCTCTCGTCTTCCACCTTCATCGCTCCGTCGTCCGCATGTCGCTCGTCGTGCTGGGTATCGATACCTCGAGCGCCTGGTGCTCGGCTGCCCTGCTCGATGGGGATCGCCGGTTCGAACGGCGCGAAGCCGTCGGGCACGCGCATGCGGAGCGACTGTTGCCGATGATCGAGGAGGTTCTCGCGGCGGCCGGTTCCGCCTTGTCGCGTTGCGCGGCACTGGCCTATTCCGCCGGACCCGGCTCGTTCACCGGGCTGCGGGTCGCCGCGGCCGTGGCGCAGGGACTCGCCTACGGCGCCGGCATCGACGTCGCACCGATCGGCACGCTCGCTGCGATCGCACATTCGGTGGTCGACCCCGAAGCGTCGCCCGGGCACACCGTGCTGGTGGCCCAGGACGCCCGCATGGGGGAGATCTACTGGGCGCTGTTCGAACGGACCGACCGGGCCGTCGTTCCGATCGCGGGTCCGGCCCTCGATGCACCCGCCGCACTGCGGCTGGCGCTGAGCCGTTTGCCGGGCTCGCCGATCGTCGACCTCGGCTGCGGCAACGCCTGGACGGTACACGGGGCGGCGCTGGACGGACTCGTGGCTCGGGTCGTGCATCGCGACTCGGCCGACGCCGTCGACGTCGCGCACCTCGGGCGGGTCGCCTGCCTGCGAGGCGGACTCGTGGCGCCGCACCTCGCCCAGCCGATCTACGTCCGCAACGACGTCGCCCGGACCACCGCCGAGCGCGAAGCGGCACGCGCCGCGCCGCTTCGTTCCGGCACGAACGGCGCCTGACGAACGGCGGACGATGAGCGCCCGACCCGTTTCACCGCACCGGCCGGATCCGGCCCTCGGCCACCGCTTCGCGCCGATGCAGCTGTCGGACGTGGCGGAGGTCGCCGAGATCGAACGGTCCGTGTACGCCGCGCCGTGGAGCGAGGGCAACTTCGTCGACTCGTTGATGGCGGGCTACTGCGCCTGGGTCCTGCGGACCGACGGGCGCGCCGCGCCGCTGATCGGCTACTTCGTGCTGATGGCCGCCGTCGACGAGGCGCACCTGCTCAATCTCAGCATCGCATCGGCCTGGCAGGCGCAGGGTCACGGCCTGTTCCTGCTGCGAAAGGCGACCGGCCTCGCGGTCGACCACCATGCCACGTCCGTGATCCTCGAGGTCCGCCCATCGAATTCGCGGGCGCTGGCGATCTATCGGCGCTTCGGGTTTCACGATCACGGCCTGCGGCGTCGTTATTACCCGGCCAGCGCTCAGGACCAGCAGTCGCGCGAGGATGCGATCGTCATGCGGTTGCCCCTTTGAACGCGGTCGCGCGGCCGCACCGGGCGCGACTGGTCGAGGCGCTCGGCCTCGGGCCGGTCTGGGTGCGAAAGAGTGCTCGGATCGTGCCGCGCGGTCCCGTCGACGCGCCGGGAGCGGACCCTGCCGGGGAACGTCGCTCGGTGATCGCCGCGCTCGACTGGGAGCCGCTGCAGCGGATGGTCAGCACCTGCGTCGCTTGCGACCTCGCGACTTCGCGCACGCAGGCCGTGTTCGGCAGCGGACCGACGCACCCCGCGTGGCTGGTCATCGGGGAAGCACCCGGCGCGGACGAGGACGAACGCGGCGAGCCCTTCGTCGGAACGGCGGGGCGGCTGCTGGACGCGATGCTGGCCTCGCTAGGGCTCTCGCGCGAGCGGGACGTCTTCGTCACCAACGTCGTCAAGTGTCGCCCGCCGGGGGACCGCGAGGCGGCGGCGCACGAGATCGCCTGCTGCCGGCCGTATCTCGACCGCCAGATCGCCCTGCTGGCGCCGCGTGTGGTGCTGACGATGGGACCGGTCGCGAGCGCTGCGCTGCTGGGCGCCGACGCGGCGACCGCCGAGCGGGTCCGCGAGCACTCGATCTCGGTCGACGGCCGGCTCATCCCCGTCGCCGTGACCCACCACCCTGCGCATCTGATGCGCTCCGGCGACGAAAAGGCGCAGGCCTGGGCCGACCTGTGTTTCGCCCGCTCGCTCTACGAACGGGCGATCGCCGCAGCGCCGGATTGAACGGGCGCGCGCGGCGAATGCCGCGTGGCCGAGTTCCTGCGACCGCGCGGCGAGCAGCGCGTCGCCGAGTGTCGGCGACCGCTCGACGAACGGCTCAGTGGCGACCTTCGCGGATCAACGTCAGCGGATCGACCCGTCGCATGTTCATTCGATGCCGGCGCATCACCAGCAGCATGCTGGTGACGACGAACAACCCGAACAGGATGATGATCGTCGGTACCGACAGCTCGTAGCGCACCAGCACCGCATACACGCACAACATCGCCATCACCGACAGGTTCTCGTTGAAGTTCTGCACGGCGATCGAATGGCCGGCGCTCATCAGCACGTGGCCGCGATGCTGCAGCAAGGCGTTCATCGGGACGACGAAGAAGCCCGCCAGCCCGCCGATCATCATCAGCAGCAGGCTGGCGACGACGAGGTAGAGCGGGACCTGCAGCCCGAATCCCTCGAACACGATCGGCGGCACCGAATCGCGACGGAACACGGCCAGCGTCATCACCAGAAGGCCCATGCCGATGCCGACCGGCAGCACCGACAGTGCGCGCTTGAGCGGCACGCGGGCCGCGAGGACGGCACCGGCCGCGATGCCGATCGCGACGACCGCCTGCAGCGTCGCTCCCTGCGTCAGATCGAGTCCCAGCGCCGACGCCGCCCAGCGCAGCACGATGAGCTGCAACGTCGCGCCGGCACCCCAGAACAGCGTCGTCACCGCGAGCGAGATCTGACCGAGCTTGTCGCGCCACAGCGTGGTGAAGCACTGCGCGAAGTCGATGATCAGGCGCGCCGGGTTGCGCTCCTGGTGCGCGTAGCGGACCCCCGTGTCGGGAATGCGCAGATTGACCACGGCGGCCATCGCGTAGATGCAGGCGATGACCGCGATGGCCGCCTGCGGCGCCGTGTCGATGCCGGTGTCGATCAGCGGCAGGTCGATCGACAGCATCATCGTCGACAGCTGCTCGCCGACCAGTTGGCCGCCCAGCAGCGTGCCCATGATGATCGAGCCCACCGTCAAGCCCTCGATCCAGCCGTTGGCCTTGACCAGGTCCTCCGCCGGCAGCAGCTCGGTCAGGATGCCGTACTTGGCCGGCGAGTAGGCGGCCGCGCCGAGGCCGACGATCGCGTAGGCGAACAGCGGGTGGGCGCCGAACAGCATCGTCAGGCACCCGACGATCTTGATGCTGTTGGTCATGAACATCACGCGGCCCTTCGGCAGTGCATCCGCGAAGGCGCCGACGAAGGCCGCGAGCAGGACGTACGACAGGCCGAAGAACAGCTTCAGCAACGGCGTCATCCACTCCGGCGCGGAGATCTGGATCAGCAGCGAGATCGCTGCGATGAGCAATGCGTTGTCGGCGAGCGACGAGAAGAACTGCGCCGCCATGATGGTGTAGAAGCCACGCTTCATGCGTAAAGCCCGTCTCCAGATTGGCCGCAGCGCCGGGTCGGTGGGTCCGTCGGCGTTGCGCGATCCGCGTGTCGTCCCACGCGTTTCCCTCCCTGCGCGTTGCGGCTGCTTGCACTTGGTGGCGAAGTGCGCCGCGACGGGGCTCGTGAACGTCCCCTCAGCGCGCAGGGTTATAACATGAATCGAACGGTCGTTCGGGAGGCGGCAACGGTCCGCAAGCATCGTGCAAATGCCTGAAGTCGCTGTGCTTCCTGTCCCTTATCATGATGCTCGACCCGCCCCGGCTCGGGCTTCGCATGGGGCCGGCCGGTGACAGGCCCGGCGGCGCCGTCATCGTTTCCGACCGTCGAGCGTCCAACGTTTCCGCCTCGTGTCCCGACCCATCCAGGCGCTGATCGCGCGCAGCGCAATCGCCCACAACCTCGCCGTGGTCCGTAGCCGTGCGCCGACGTCGCGCGTCTGGGCGGTCCTGAAGGCCGATGCCTACGGGCACGGCCTCGAGCGGATCGTGGCGCCGGACAGTCCGGCGCTGGCGCTGGCCGACGGCATCGCGGTGCTCGACACCGAGACCGCGGCCCGCTTGCGCGACGGGGGCTGGTCGCGGCCCATCCTGCTGCTGGAGGGCTGCTTCGAGTCGCGCGACCTGGACGCGGCCCGCGCGCTCGGCTTGACCGTGACCGTCCACCATGCCGAGCAGATCGCGATGATCGAAGCGGCTCGCAGCGCAGGTCCGCCGTCCGCGCCGCTATCGGTCTATCTCAAGATGAACAGCGGCATGAACCGGCTGGGCTTCGACCCGTCGCGCTACCGCGAGGCCTGGCTGCGGCTGCGGGCCTCCGACCAGGTCGGGGCGATCACGCTCACCACCCACTTCGCCAATGCGGACCGGCCCGATGGCGTCGACCAGCCGATGCGCGAATTCGAGCGCGGCGCCGTCGGGATCGAGGCGCCGCGCTCGCTCGCCAACTCGGCGGCCCTTCTCGCGCATCCGTCGACGCATGCCGACTGGGTGCGGCCCGGCGTCATGCTCTACGGGGCCACGCCGTTCGCCACCCGTCCGGCCGCCGAGTTCGGATTGCGACCGGCGATGACGTTGCGAAGCCGCCTGATCGCCGTGCAGGTGCTGCAGCCGGGCGCCTCCACCGGATACGGCTACCGCTACACCGCGGATCGCGAGATCCGTGTCGGCGTGGTGGCTTGCGGCTATGCCGACGGGTACCCGCGCGTGGCGCCGAACGGCACGCCGGTCGCGGTCGACGGCATCCGTACCGCCCTGGTCGGTCGCGTCTCGATGGACATGCTGACGGTGGACCTGACGCCGGTGCCCGGGGCCGCGGTCGGCAGCGGCGTCGAGCTGTGGGGCGCGCAGGTCGCGGTGGACGACGTGGCGCAGGCCGCCGGGACGGTGGGCTACGAGCTGCTCTGCGCGCTGGCGCCGCGCGTCCCCGTGGTCACCGTCGACTGACGCCGCGCGCATGGCCAAGGCGAAAACGCTTTACGTCTGTTCCGAGTGCGGTGGACAGACCTCGAAGTGGCAGGGACAGTGCCCGCACTGCCAGGCCTGGAACACGTTGATCGAGGGCGTGGGGGACGCGCCGGCCGGCACCCATCGCTTCGCCGCGCTGGCGGCGTCCGCGCCGGTTCGCGCGCTGTCCGACATCGAGACGTCCGAGGTGCCGCGCTTTTCCAGCGGCATCGAGGAGTTCGACCGCGTGCTCGGCGGCGGCCTGGTGGCCGGCGCCGTCGTGCTGATCGGCGGCGACCCGGGCATCGGCAAGTCCACGCTGCTGCTGCAGGCCCTGGCGCACCTGTCGACGGTCAAGCGCACGCTGTACGTCAGCGGCGAGGAGTCGGGCGCCCAGATCGCGCTGCGCGCCCGGCGGCTGGGTGGCGAAGAGGGTGGCTGGGGCGCGGCGCTGCGGCTGCTCGCCGAGATCAACCTCGAGAAGATCCAGGCGGCGATCACCGCCGAACGACCCGACGTCGCCGTCATCGACTCGATCCAGACGCTGTACTCGGAGGCGCTGACGTCGGCACCGGGATCGGTCGCGCAGGTGCGCGAGTGCGCGGCGCAGCTGACGCGCATCGCCAAGCAGCTCGGCACGACCATCGTCCTGGTCGGGCACGTGACGAAGGAAGGCACGCTCGCCGGTCCCCGCGTGCTCGAGCACATCGTCGACACCGTGCTGTACTTCGAAGGCGACACCCACTCGAGTTTTCGACTGGTGCGCGCGATCAAGAACCGCTTCGGCGCGGTCAACGAGCTCGGCGTCTTCGCGATGACCGAGCGCGGCCTGAAGGGCGTCGCCAATCCGTCGGCGCTGTTCCTGTCGCAGCACGGACCCGACGGCAAGGGCGGCACGGTGCCGGGCTCCTGCGTGCTCGTCACGCAGGAGGGCACGCGTCCGTTGCTGGTCGAGATCCAGGCGCTGGTCGACACCGCGCACAACCCCAATCCGCGGCGCCTGTCGGTCGGGCTCGAACAGAACCGGCTGGCGCTGCTGCTGGCCGTGCTGCATCGTCACGCGGGCATCGCCTGCTACGACCAGGACGTCTTCGTCAACGCGGTCGGCGGCGTCAAGATCGTCGAGCCGGCGGCGGATCTCGCGGTGCTGTGCGCCATCCAGTCGTCGTTGCGCGGCAAGCCGATGCCGCGCGGCATGGTCGTGTTCGGCGAGGTCGGCCTGGCCGGCGAGATCCGGCCCGCGCCGCGCGGCCAGGAGCGTCTGCGCGAAGCGGCCAAGCTCGGTTTCGGCACGGCGCTGGTACCGAGCGCCAACGCGCCGAAGGGACGCGGATCCGCCGCTCACCCGCGCGTCGAAGGCATGGAGATCATCGCGGTATCGCGCATCGACGAAGCGCTGGACGCGCTGCGCGGCTGACGCGTCGACGCGGTCGGCATCACGCGCTCGAGTCGTCGAGGTCCGACGCTTCGACGTCGATACGAACGCCAGCGCGGCACATCGCTTTCCATCAATGCACGCCCCGGGTCACCGCCGCGGGCGGATCACGGATCGAGGACGGCGATCAGCGCTTCCGCGGCGCGTCGTCCGCTCAGGACCGAGGCTTCCAGCGTGGCCGGGTAGTGCCGCGTGGCCGCCGCCTCGCCGACATAGTCGCCGGCCAGGACCAGCCGCGGATGGGGCGTCGCGACATCCGGCCGCGGCAGCGACGGCGTCGACGCGAAGGTCGCCCGCTTCTCGATGATGACGCGCGTTTCGAGCGCCTGGCTCGGCATGCCGCACTCGGTCGACAACTGGCGCGCGATCGAAGCCACGAGCGCATCGTTGTCCAGCAGGCGATGCGGCCCGTCGGCGCTGATCACTGCGGCGATCAGGCCCTGGCCCGATGCCGGCGTCGCGTGGTGCACGTCGCTCGCCAGTCGTTCGGATCGGTCGAAGGCCCATTGCACGTGGTGTCCCACGTGCGGTGCCGACTCGAGCGCCAGCATGCGGCTCGGCCAGCGCGGGGCTTCGCGGTAGCGCAGGTACGCGGTCACGATCGGCTGGAAGACGAACGCCTCGCAGACCGCGACGAGCGGCTTGAAGGCGGGATCGTGCAGCGCCGGCGACGCCATCAGCCGGGCGGCGTCGAGCGGCGGCAAGGCGAGCACGGCCGCGTCGAACGGCTCCGGCTGCGCCAGTTCGGTGGCGGTGCCCCCGGTCACCGCCACGCCGTCGGCACCGAGCGACAGGTTCTGGATGCGCGTGGACAGGCGGAACGCGGACGGCGTGCGCGCCGTCACGGCGTCGGGCAGCAGGTGACCGAGATCGACGCGCGGCAGCAGCAGGTCGGAATCGCTTCGTGCGCCCCCCAGGCTGTCGCGCAGCACGTTGAGGAACACCTGCGCCGACGCGATCCCGATCGGCGTGTTGAGCGCGGCCACGCAGAGCGGCTCCCAGAGCTTGTGCGTCAACCCCGGCGGCTGGCGCCAGCCGTCGAGCAGCTCGGCGACCGTCCGGTCGCCGTCGAGCGTCCAGCGGATGCGCTTCGCACGCGACATCAACGACGCGATCGCGACGCGTTCGCCGAACGACAGGCCGCGAGCGGTGAAGATCATCGTCACGAGGTGCCAGGGCGCGGGCAGGCGGGACGCCCGCAGCCGCATGCCCTTCGCGTCCAGCAGGTGCAGCGGCGTTCGTTCGAACGCCCGATCGAGGTCGATGTCGAGACGCTGCAGCAGCGTCAGCGTTTCGCGATAGGCGCCGATCAGGATGTGCTGGCCGTTGTCGAGCGCGATCGTGCGGCCGTCGCGCAGCGTCCACGGCACGCGTCGTGCGCGTCCGCCGGCCGACTTCGACGCTTCGAACACGGTGCACGACACGCCGGCATCCGCCAGCCGGACGGCGGCGGAGAGGCCGGCCCATCCGCCGCCGATCACGGCGACCCGCGGCGGCCCCGCGGGTCGCATCCGTTCGGACCGGTCGCTCAAACCGCCGCCGTGGCCTGCGAACGGGTCCAGGTGCGCCAGGCGATCCACAGTTTGCGGACCGGCGTCAGCGTGATGCGCTGGTCGAGCACCGCGAAGTCGGCGCGCTCGATCTCGTCCAGCAGCACGCGGTAGATGGCGCCCATGATCAGGCCGGTCCGCTGGACCCGTCGATCGACGGGCGGCAGCAGCGCCAGCGCCTCGGCGTAGATGGTCTTCGCCCGCGCCGCCTGGAAGCGCATCAGCTCGATGAACGCCGGGCTGCTGCGTCCCGCCGCCAGGTCGGCGGCCGGCACGTCGAAGCGCTTCAGCTCGTCGATCGGCAGGTAGATGCGGCCGTTCCGCGCATCCTCGCCGACGTCGCGGATGATGTTGATCAGCTGCACCGCGAGTCCCATCTTCTCGGCGTAGGCCTCGGATCCCGGGTCGACCGCGCCGAAGATGTTCGACGACAGGAGGCCGACGACGCCCGCGACGTGATGGCAGTAGTGCGCGAGTCCGATGAAATCGAGATAGCGCGACTGGTGCAGGTCCATCTCCATGCCGGCGACGATCTCGAGCAGGCGGTTCTGGGTGATCGAGTAGGGCGCCAGATGCGCCTGCAGCGCCCGGGTGACGGGATGGGTCGGGGCGCCGGCGTAGAGCCGGCCGATCTCGTCGCGCCACCATGCAAGCGTGCGGGCGGCGAGCGACGGGTCGGTGCTCTCGTCGACCACGTCGTCGACCTCGCGGCAGAACGCGTACAGCGCGGTGATGGCGGCGCGCCGCGGCGGCGGCAGGAACAGGAAGGCGTAGTAGAAGCTCGAACCGCTCTTCGCTGCCTTCTCCTGGCAGTAGGCTTCAGGCGTCATCGGGCGATTGTAGGGTCAGCGGCGGGGCGGTACGGACGCGTCGTCGCCCGCCACAACAATCGCGCCGCGTCGCCGCGCGCAAGCGTCGGGCGCCGATGGAAGACGTCGTAGTCGACCGACTCGATCTTCTCGAGGATGCGCAGTCCGCCATGCACGATGGTGCGCAGCTCGAAGCCGATGCGGCCGCGCAGCGCCCAGGCCAGCGGAGCGCCGGCGTGCATCATCGCGCGCGTGCGTTCCACCTCGTGGCCCATCAGGTGCTTCCAGCCGACGGTGCCGACCAGCGCGTCGGGTTCGCGCAATCGATCCGGGTCGACGCCGAAGCGTGCGAGGTCGTCGAGCGGCAGGTAGATGCGGTCCTTGGCGAGATCGACCGCGACGTCCTGCCAGAAATTGATCCATTGCAGAGCGGTGCAGATCAGGTCGGACCACGAGCGGTGCAACGCGGTGTCGGCGTCGTAGAGGATCAGCAACAGCCGGCCCACCGGATTCGCGGAGCGGCGGCAGTAGTCGAGCAATTCGCCGTCGTCGCGATAGCGGTCGACGACGCAGTCCTGCGAGAACGCGGACAGGAGGTCGCGAAACGGCGCGATGGGCAACCGGCGGTATCGAATCTGCCGCGCGAGCGCTTCGAACATCGGACCGGCCGGCTCGTCGAGCGGCGCCTGTCCGGCGTCGATGCGCAGCAACTGGCGGTCGAACGCGGCCAGGGCCGCCTGCCGCTCCGAAGGCGACGCGTCGCCTTCGTCGGCGAGGTCGTCCGCCCCGCGTGCGAAGTGATAGATCGCCTCGACCGGTTCGCGAAGCGCTTTCGGCATCAGGACCGACGCCACCGGGAAATTCTCGTAATGATCGACCGGCATGCGCTCGGGAAGACTCGGGAAAGCGCGCGAGTATAAAAGTGAACGCCGCGATGCAGGCGCCGCTGAACGCGCGAGCGGTCGAGAGGGCGCTGCCGCGCACGATCGGGCCGCGTTCGGCGAGCTTTCGCCCTGGCCGCAGCGTGGCGAAACACGCGGATGCATCACGTATAATTCGGCCCGGCGCGATCGCGGCCGGATCGGTGCTCGGCTTGGAGCGGCGACGTCGCGGGACGACGAACCCGGTACGCGGCGGCGGCACCGCGAGGGTGGCGAAATTGGTAGACGCACCAGGTTTAGGTCCTGACGCCAGCAATGGTGTAGGGGTTCGAGTCCCCTCCCTCGCACCATTCCCACAGTCGACACGCCCGCGATCGGTCGACCGGCGACGAGGTATCGAACGTCGCTCCGTCGGCCCGGACCGCGCTGCGTCGCAGGCTCCCTTCATCGAACACGGAATCGTCATGCAAGTAGAGAACCTCGGAAAGCTCGAACGTCGCCTGCACCTCTCGGTGCCGGTGCAGGAGATCGAGAAGGAAGTCGACACGCGCCTGAAGCGCCTGTCGCGCACCGTGCGGATGGCGGGGTTCCGGCCGGGCAAGGTGCCGATGAAGATCGTCTCGCAGCAGTACGGCTACCAGGTCCACAACGAAGTGCTGAACGAGAAGATCGGCGGGGCCTTCAGCAAGGCGGTGGAGGAGAACAGCCTGCGCGTGGCCGGGTCGCCGAACATCACGGCCAGCCAGCAGGGCGAAGGCAGCGACGCGGTCTCGTTCGACGCCACCTTCGAGGTCTACCCCGAGGTCGTGATCGCGCCGCTCGACGATGTCGAGATCGCCCGGGCGACGACGGCCGTCGACGATGCGGCCGTCGAGAAGACGATCGAGATCCTTCGCCAGCAACGCACGCACTTCCATTCGAAGGCCGGCCATGGACCCGGCGACGGACCGGCCGAAGGTCATGCGGCGCCGAGCGACACCCCGACCACCGCGCAGCAGGGCGACCGTGTGACGGTCGACTTCGCCGGCTCCATCGACGGCACGCCGTTCGAAGGCGGCAGCGGCGAGGACTTCGTCTTCGTGCTCGGCGAGGGGCGCATGCTGCCCGAGTTCGAGACGGCCACGACCGGCCTGTCGGTCGGCGAGTCGAAGACCTTCGACCTGACCTTTCCGGCCGACTACCACGGCGCGGCGGTGGCGGGCAGGACGGCGCAGTTCACGTTGACGGTCAAGGACATCGAGTGGGCGCACGTCCCACCGGTCGACGCCGAGTTCGCGCAATCGCTGGGCATCCCCGACGGCGACCTCGAACGCATGCGCGCCGACGTGCGCAGCAACCTCGAGCGCGAGGTCCGCAAGCGACTGCAGACGCGCACCAAGGACAACGTCATGGGGGCGTTGCTCGCGGCGGCCCAGACCGAGGTGCCCCGCGCGCTAATCGACGTCGAGACGCAACGGCTGATCGACAACGCCGGCGAAGAGATGCGCAAGCGCGGCATGGCCGTCGACAGCATGCCGCTGACGCCGGAGCTCTTCTCGGGACAGGCCGAGCGCCGCGTGCGGCTCGGCCTGGTGCTCGCCGAGCTGGTCCGGCAGGAGGACCTGCAGGCGAAGCCGGAGCAGGTCAAGGCGCATGTCGAGGATCTCGCGCAGAGCTACGAGAAGCCGGCCGAAGTGGTGCGCTGGTATTTCGCGGACCGTTCGCGCCTCGGCGAAGTCGAGGCCCTTGTGCTCGAGGAAAACGTCGTCAACTTCGTCCTCGGCAAGGCGAAGGTGAGCGAGGTCGCGGTGCCGTTCGACGAGCTGATGAGCGCCTGACCCGCCCCCGTGTCGTCGACCCCTTCCTTCCCAATTGGACATCGAGTCATGAGCAGCCCCCACGGATTCAGCGCGACCGAGCCGACCGGTCTCGGCATGGTTCCCGTCGTCATCGAGCAGTCGGGACGCGGCGAACGCGCGTACGACATCTACTCGCGGCTGCTGAAGGAACGCATCATCTTCCTGGTCGGTCCGGTCAACGACCAGACCGCCAACCTGGTGGTGGCGCAGTTGTTGTTCCTCGAGTCGGAGAATCCGGACAAGGACATCTCGTTGTACATCAACTCGCCCGGCGGGTCGGTGTATTCGGGGCTGGCGATCTACGACACGATGCAGTTCATCAAGCCCGACGTGTCGACGCTGTGCACCGGCATGGCGGCGAGCATGGGTTCGTTCCTGCTGATGGCGGGCGCCAAGGGCAAGCGGTTCTCGCTGCCCAACTCGCGAATCATGATCCACCAGCCGTCGGGCGGGTCGCAGGGCATGGCGTCGGACATCGAGATCCAGGCGAAGGAGATCCTGTATCTGCGCGAGCGGCTCAACCAGATCTATTCCGAGCGCACCGGCCAGCCGATCGAGCGCATCGCGCGGGATACCGACCGCGACACGTTCATGTCGCCCGAGCAGTCGAAGGAGTACGGGCTGATCGACGAAGTTCTGACGACGCGCGTGACCGAGACCTGATCGGCGCCGTCGCGCACGCGGTTGTTGCTTCCGGCGCAGTGCGATGCGCCACGCTGGTCCGACGGCTCGGGCGGCCTGAAAATCCACGGTATAGTTGATTCGAGTTCAACGGGTAGCGGGGCACACGCAGCATGTCGGAAAAAAAGGGTTCGAGCGGCGAGAAGCTGTTGTATTGCTCCTTCTGCGGCAAGAGTCAGCACGAGGTCAAGAAGCTCATCGCGGGCCCGTCGGTGTTCATCTGCGACGAGTGCATCGACCTGTGCAACGACATCATTCGCGACGAGGCGGCCCAGGCCGATCCGTCGGGCACCATCACGCGGTCCGACCTGCCCACGCCGCTCGAGATCTGCGACATCCTCGACCAGTACGTGATCGGCCAGCAGACCGCGAAGCGCATCCTGGCCGTCGCGGTCTACAACCACTACAAGCGCCTGAAGCACATGTCCAAGAAGGACGATGTGGAACTGGCGAAGAGCAACATCCTCCTGGTCGGCCCGACCGGCTCCGGCAAGACGCTCTTGGCGCAGACGCTGGCGCGATTGCTCAACGTGCCGTTCGTGATCGCCGACGCGACCACGTTGACCGAAGCGGGCTATGTCGGCGAGGACGTCGAGAACATCATCCAGAAGCTGCTGCAGAACTGCAATTACGAGGTCGAAAAGGCGCAGAAGGGCATCGTCTACATCGATGAGATCGACAAGATCTCGCGAAAGTCGGACAACCCGTCGATCACCCGCGACGTCAGCGGCGAGGGCGTGCAGCAGGCGCTGTTGAAGCTGGTCGAGGGCACCCTGGCGTCGGTGCCGCCACAAGGCGGTCGCAAGCATCCGAACCAGGATTTCGTGCAGATCGACACGACCAACATCCTGTTCATCTGCGGCGGGGCGTTCGACGGCCTCGAGAAGGTGATTCGCAACCGCTCCGAGCGGAGCGGCATCGGCTTCGGCGCCGAGGTCAAGAGTCAGTCGGACCGGGCGGTCGGCGACGTGCTGCGCGAGGTGGAGCCCGAGGACCTCATCAAGTTCGGCCTCATCCCGGAGTTGGTCGGCCGCCTGCCGGTCGTCGCGACGCTGAACGAGCTCAACGAGGAAGCGTTGATCGAGATCCTGGTCGAGCCGAAGAACGCGCTGGTCAAGCAGTACCAGAAGCTGCTAGCGATGGAGGGGGTGGAGCTCGAGATCCGGCCGGCCGCGTTGCTGGCCATCGCGAAAAAGGCGCTCAAGCGGAAGACCGGTGCCCGCGGATTGCGCTCGATGCTCGAGCATGCCCTGCTGGACGTGATGTTCGAGTTGCCGAGCTCCAAGGGCGTGGTGCGCGTGGTGCTCGACGAGAATCAGATCAACGGGGGCGTCAAGCCACTGTTGATCTACGGCGATCAACCGAAGGTGGCCGGCCTCAGTTGACGGCCGATCGGACGCGAGCTGCGTTCGCGCGGTCAAGTTTGTTCTCGATGCGTCGACTCTCCAGGGAGCGCGCGGATGGGTGGGGCCGCAACCGAGCGGCATCGATCGAGTCGGCTTCAATCGAAAAGCCGTTCATGCCGGGTCCGCAGGACCCTTTCATGAGCGGCTTTTCGTATGTGGCGCACGCCTCGCGACGTGCGGCACCGACTCTTGCAACCGCATCGCTCGTCATCACCTAACGCAGCACGCAGTGATGAAATCTAAAGGAACAACATGGCCTTGAGCACGAGTCTGTCGGACGAGCGCATCCAGCTTCCGCTGCTGCCTCTTCGCGACGTGGTGATTTTTCCGCACATGGTGATCCCGCTGTTCGTGGGTCGGCCGAAGTCGATCAAGGCGCTCGAGACGGCGATGGAGGCGGGCAAGAGCATCATGCTCGTCGCGCAGAAGACCGCGTCGAAGGACGAGCCGTCGCCGGACGACATCTACGAGATCGGCTGCGTCTCCAACATCCTGCAGATGCTGAAGCTGCCCGACGGCACGGTGAAGGTGCTGGTCGAAGGCGGGCAACGCGCCCGCATCCACAAGATCGAGGAGCTTGACACGCATTTCGTGTGCGACCTCACGCCGGTCGCGCCCGACGAGGAGGCCAACGCCGAGCTCGAGGCGATGCGCCGTGCGATCGTCCAGCAATTCGACCAGTACGTGAAGCTCAACAAGAAGATCCCGCCCGAGATCCTGACGTCGCTGTCGGGCATCGACGACTCCGGGCGCCTGGCCGACACGATCGCCGCCCACCTGCCGCTCAAGCTCGAGCAGAAGCAGGCCGTCCTCGAGATGTTCAAGGTCGGCGAGCGTCTCGAGCATCTGTTGACGCAACTCGAGACCGAGCTCGACATCCTGCAGGTCGAGAAGCGCATCCGCGGTCGCGTCAAGCGGCAGATGGAGAAGTCGCAGCGCGAGTACTACCTGAACGAGCAGGTCAAGGCGATCCAGAAGGAACTCGGCGAGGGCGAGGACGGTGCCGAGATCGAGGAGCTCGAGAAGAAGCTGAAGGCGGCGCGCATGCCGAAGGAAGCCAAGACCAAGGCCGAGGCGGAGCTGAAGAAGCTCAAGCTGATGTCGCCGATGTCGGCCGAGGCGACCGTCGTGCGCAACTACCTCGACACGCTGGTCGGCCTGCCGTGGCGGAAGAAGAGCAAGGTGACCAACGACCTGAAGCTCGCAGAGAAGGTCCTCGACGAGGACCACTTCGGGCTCGACAAGGTCAAGGAACGCATCCTCGAATACCTCGCGGTCCAGCAACGCGTCGACAAGCTGAAGGCGCCGATCCTGTGCCTGGTCGGTCCGCCCGGCGTGGGCAAGACGTCGCTCGGCCAGTCGATCGCGCGGGCCACGAACCGCAAGTTCGTGCGCATGGCGCTCGGCGGCGTGCGCGACGAGGCCGAGATCCGCGGCCATCGCCGGACCTACATCGGCTCCATGCCCGGCAAGGTGCTGCAGAGCCTGGCGAAGGTGGGCGTGCGCAATCCGCTGTTCCTGCTCGACGAGGTCGACAAGATGGGCCAGGACTTCCGCGGCGACCCCGCGTCGGCCCTGCTGGAGGTGCTCGATCCGGAGCAGAACCACACCTTCCAGGACCATTACATCGAGGTCGACTTCGACCTGTCCGACGTGATGTTCGTGGCGACGTCCAACTCGTTCAACATCCCGCCGGCGCTGCTCGACCGCATGGAGGTCATTCGCCTGTCGGGCTACACCGAGGAGGAGAAGGTCAACATCGCGTTGCGCTACCTGCTGCCCAAGCAGGTGAAGAACAACGGGGTGAAGAAGGAAGAGCTGGTGGTGGTGGAAAGCGCGATCCGCGACATCATCCGTTACTACACGCGCGAAGCCGGCGTGCGGGCGCTGGAGCGCGAGATCTCCAAGATCTGCCGCAAGGTCGTCAAGATGTTGTTGCTGAAGAAGCACGAGGGCAAGGTGCAGGTCACGGCGCGAAACCTCGACAAGTTCCTCGGCGTGCGGCGCTACACGTTCGGCATGGCCGAGAAGGAGAACCAGATCGGTCAGGTCAACGGACTGGCCTGGACCGAGGTCGGCGGCGACCTGTTGACGATCGAGGTCGCGGTGATGCCCGGCAAGGGGCGGATCGAGCGCACCGGCTCGCTCGGCGACGTGATGAAGGAATCGGTCGAGGCGGCGCGATCGGTGGTGCGTGCGCGCTCGCGGCAACTCGGTATCGCCGACGACGTCTGGGAGAAGCGCGACATCCACGTGCATGCGCCCGAGGGAGCGACGCCGAAGGACGGACCGTCGGCGGGTGCGGCGATGACGCTGGCGATGGTGTCCGCGTTGACGCGCATCCCGATCCGCGCCGACGTCGCCATGACCGGCGAGATCACGCTGCGCGGCGAGGTGCTGCCGATCGGCGGTCTGAAGGAGAAGCTGCTGGCGGCGCATCGCGGCGGCATCAAGACCGTGCTGATTCCCGAGGACAACGTCAAGGACTTGCACGAGATCGCCGACAACGTGAAGAACCGTCTCGAGATCGTTCCGGTCAAGTGGATCGATCGCGTGTTCGAGATCGCGCTCGAGCGTCTGCCGGTCGCGTTGCCCGACGAAGAAGTGGTCGCCGCGACACCGCCGGTCGCACCGGTGATCGCCGCGGAGCGGGTCGACGAGGGTCTCGTCAAGCATTGACCGACCCTCGGACGTCCCATCGATGCGTGGCTTCGTGCCACGCATCTTTTTTGGCGCTCGACGATCCGCAAGCTCGCGCATCGCCTTGACAGCTAGTGGGCTCCGCTGCCTAATGCTTGCCCACGCGACTGCCTTGGGAAGCACGTCCGACACCGCCGAACGCCTGCGCACGACGCGCGCCCACGATTGCATCTTGTAGAGGAATCGATGAACAAATCGGAACTGATCGAACACATCGCCCGGCAGGCCGACATCTCCAAGGCCGCAGCGGGTCGCGCTCTCGAGTCCGTGGTCGGGGGCATCAGGACGACCCTGAAGAAGAACGGCAGCGTGACGCTGGTCGGTTTCGGGACGTTCACCGTCGGCAAGCGTGCGGCCCGGACGGGCCGCAATCCGCAGACCGGCGCGTCGATCAGGATCGAGGCGGCGAAGGTGCCCAAGTTCCGCGCTGGAAAGGCCTTGAAGGATGCGCTAAACTAGCGCGCTTCTCGTCGCTGCAAGCCGCTGCGGGAAGGAAGGTTCGGTCGGTCGGGTGCGAGCGAGGCGCAGGGTGCTTAGCTCAGTCGGTAGAGCGGCGCCCTTACAAGGCGTAGGTCGGGAGTTCGAGCCTCTCAGCACCCACCGGATCGCACGCACGGATCGTCGAGCGCAGGTCGCAGTACCGAGCGCAATACAGAGCGCTATAGCGAGCGTAGTACCGAGGAGTGGTAGTTCAGTTGGTTAGAATACCGGCCTGTCACGCCGGGGGTCGCGGGTTCGAGTCCCGTCCACTCCGCCAGCAAGCGTTGCGAGAAGCCACCGTCCCGGTGGCTTTTTTGTATCCAGGTCGTGCCCTGCCGAGGCTCCGCGGCCTCTCCCCTCCATGCGCCGTCGCGATGTCCTGCTGGCTTCGGCCGCCCTGATGGCGTTGGGAGCGCCCGCCGTGGCCGCGATGCGGACCACCCGTTTCGCGAGTGGCGGACTGCTCGAGGAAGTGGACGCCGTCACCCTGCGACAGGCGATGACGACCGGTCGCCTGAGCAGCGTGACGCTGGTGCGTGCGTGTCTGGCCCGCATCGCGTCCGTCGACCACCGCGGCCCGCGCCTGCGCAGCGTCATCGAGCTCGATCCCGAGGCGGTCGAACTCGCGCGCCGGCTCGATGGCGAACGGCATCGCGGGCAGGTGCGGGGACCGCTGCACGGCCTGCCGGTCCTGCTGAAGGACAACATCGCGACCGGCGATGCGATGTGCACCACCGCCGGCTCGCTGGCGCTCGACGGCGTGCAGGCGATCCGCGATGCGCATCTGGTGACGCGGCTGCGGGCGGCCGGCGCGGTGATCCTCGGCAAGACCAATCTGAGCGAGTGGGCGAACATCCGTTCGACCCGTTCGACCAGCGGCTGGAGCGGGCGGGGCGGCCTCACCCGTAATCCGTACGCCCTCGATCGCAGCACCAGCGGATCGAGCGCCGGCACGGCCGCCGCGGTCGCGGCGAGCCTCGTCCCGTTCGGCGTCGGCACGGAGACCGACGGCTCGATCGTATCGCCCGCGTCGCTCACCGGACTGGTGGGCCTGAAACCGACGATCGGCCGCATCAGTCGCGACGGGGTGATCCCGATCGCACACAGCCAGGACACGGCGGGGCCGATGACGCGCACCGTCGCCGACGCCGCGCTGCTGTACCAGGCGATGGCGGGCCCCGATGCGAACGACCGGGCGACGGTCGACGCACCGCCACCCGATCGAGCGATCGCGCTGACTCGCGAGGCGCTGCGCGGTGCCCGGCTCGGCATCGCCCGCGCCTACCTGGGCGGCTTCGACGAGGTCAACGCGGTCTTCGAACGGGCCGTCGCCGACCTGCGCGCGGCCGGTGCGGTCGTGCTGGACGACATCGAGCTGCCCCTGCCCACCTACCGGGCGGCCGAGCGCATCGTGCTGCTCCACGAGCTCAAGCACGACCTCGCGCTGTGGCTGCGCACCTTCGTGCCCCATGCGCGCGTCCAGTCGCTCGCCGACATCATCGCCTTCAACCGGGCGCATGCGACGGCGGAGATGCCGTGGTTCGCACAGGAGCTGTTCGAGCAGGCGGACGGGCTGGGCGATCTCGACAGCCCGGTCTACCTCGAGGCGCTCGCGGCGTGTCGGAAGCAAAGCCGCGACGACGGACTCGATCGGGCGTTCGACCGCTACGGCCTCGATGCGGTGATCGCGCCCACCGCCGGCGTCGCCTGGCTGATCGATCCGGTGGCCGGCGATCATTCGAGCGGCGGCTTCGCCGGTCCGGCCGCGGTGGCCGGCTATCCGCATCTCACGGTGCCGGCCGGCTTCGTGCGCGGATTGCCGCTCGGGCTGTCGTTCGTCGGCCGGCCGTTCACCGAAGCCCGACTGCTCGACCTCGGCCATGCCTACGAGCAGGCGACCCTGCATCGTCGAGCCCCGACCTATCGCGCCCGCAGCGTGCCGACCTGACCGAGCCACGATCGCTCGGGTGGTGCGTTCGTCGAAGTCGACGACTCCGACATGGGCGGGCGGGCATCGTGCACGGCACTGCGGAGGACGCCTGCGAAGCGCGCGCCGCCGAGTCGCCCGTCGAGCGCCCCGAGCGTCTCGCGGGCCGCATCGCCGAACGTCCCGCGCCGAACGGCGTCGCGATGCGCATCGTTTCCGCGGGCTGACCGCGGTTGCCCGGGCCTGCTCGCGCTGCTACGATGCGCGACCCTGGAGCCTGCCTCCGGTCGCCCGCAGGTCGGACGCACAGGTCGGCACGACGCTCCGCCGCACTGCGACCGCCGCGACCCGGCGATCCCTCTCACCGCCCCGCGCAGCCATGTTCGATTTCATCCGTTCGCATCAGCGCCTGATGCAGTTCATCCTGCTGATCCTGATCGTGCCGTCGTTCGTTTTCTTCGGCCTGCAGGGATACGACCGCGTGAGCCAGGGCCGCCAGGGCATCGCGAAGGTCGGCGGCCAGTCGATCACGCAGGGCGAACTCGACGAGGCGCAGCGCGAGCAGGTGGCGCGCATGCGGCAGACCTACGGCGCGGCGGTCGAGGCCTCGATGTTCGACACGCCGGAGGCGCGCGCCCAGACGCTCGACGGCCTGATCGGGCAGCGCGTGCTGATGCAACAGGCGCACAAGGAATCGCTCGCCGCATCCGATCGCCAGCTGCAGGAAAGCATCATGGCCATCCCCGCCCTGCAGGACAACGGACGCTTCAGCCAGGATCGCTACCAGGCGTTGCTGGCGCAGCAGGGCATGTCGCCGGTCGTCTTCGAGCAGCGCCTGCGCGAGGACCTGTCGATGCAGCAGCTCAACGCCGCCATCGAGAACTCGGTGATCGTGCCGCAGCGCGTCGTCGATCGCTTCTCCGCGATCGTCGGCCAGCGGCGCGAGGTCCGGCCGCTGGTGCTGAAGGTGGCCGACTACGCGGCGCAGGTGAAGCTCGCGCCGGACGCGATCCAGAAGGCCTACGACTCGCATCCCGACGAGTACATGAAGCCCGAGACCGCGAAGGTCGAGTACGTCGTGTTGAGCGCGGACGCGCTGGCCCGCCAGGTCACCGTGCCGGACAGCGACGCGCGGGCGTTCTACGACAAGAACAGCAAGCGTTACGAGATCGCCGAGGAGCGGCGCGCGAGCCACATCCTGGTCGCGGTGGCGAAGGAGGCGAGCGATGCGGACAAGGCGAAGGCGAAGGCCAAGGCCGAAGACCTGCTGAAGAAGGTCAGGGCCGCACCGCCCGCGACCGTCGCGGCCGAATTCGCGAAGCTCGCCAGGCAGTCGTCCGACGACCCCGGTTCGGCGGCCAACGGCGGCGACCTCGACTACCTCGGCAAGGGCGCCACCGTGCCGCCGTTCGAGGCGGCGTTGTTCAGTCTGAAGGAAGGCCAGATCAGCGACCTGGTGCAGACCGATTTCGGTTATCACATCATCGAACTGACCGGCATCAAGCCGGCGCAGGTCAAGGCGTTCGAAGCGGTGAAGGGCGAGATCGTCGCCGACATCGGCAAGCAGCTGGCGCAGAAGAAGTACGCCGATGCAGCCGAGGCGTTCGCGAACGGCGTGTACGAGCAGGGCGACGCGCTCGCGCCCACCGCGCAGAAATTCGGGCTGCCGGTGCAGACCGCCGATGCCGTCGCCCGCCAGCCGGCGCCCGGCGCGGACACCGCGTCGCCGCTGACCAATCCGAAGCTCCTCGCCGCGATCTTTTCCCCGGACTCGCTGAAGAATCGCCACAACACCGAAGCCATCGAGACCACGCCCGGCACGCTGGTCGCCGCGCGGCTGCTCGAGGATCGTCCCGCGACCCGACGGCCGATCGCCGAGGTATCCGACGCCATCAAGGGCCAGCTGATCGACGTCGAGGCCCGGCGGCTGGCCGCGGACGCGGGCAAGTCGATGCTGGCGCAGTGGCGAAGCGGTGATGTCAAAGGGGACGCCAAGGCCGATCTCAAGGCGTTCGGCCCGGCGACGACGGTGTCGCGGATCGAGAGCGGCAGCGTGCCGCGCGACGCGGTCACCGAGATCCTGCGAACCGACGTCGCGAAGCTGCCGGCCTACGCCGGGCTGGTGCTGCCGAGCGGCGACTACGCGATCTATCAGATCGCGAGCCTGTCTAACGCGCCGACGCTGGATGGCGCGAAGCGCACGCAGCTGACGCAGAGCATCGGCAAGCAACTCGGCGCCATCGAGTTCGGCGCCTATCTGGCCGATCTGCGCCGTCGCTCGAAGGTCCAGGTCTCGGCGCCCTATGCCGAACTGATCGACAAGAAGGACGGGGCGGCGGTCAAGACCGCTTCGTAGGCGCCGCGCGCGGTCGTGCTCGTAGCGTCGCCGTCGACGACGTGGGACCGGCCGGCTGCAACATCACGGACCGGGACCTCGACCGCTCTTCGGCGAGGGTCATCGTCGTGCAGCGTGCCGATCGCGGTCGCCCGCGTCGCTCGACCCGCCCAGTGATCACGCCGCTCGCTCGAGCAGCGCCTGCTGCTCGAGCCATTCGGCTTCCAGCTGCTCGATGTCGCGCACGCGATACGCCTGATCGAGCAACAGCTGCTTGAGCTCGTCGCGCCGCGCGCCGGCGTACAGGTCCGGGGCGGCGAGCGCCGCATCCACCGCCTGCTTGCCGGCCTCGGCCTCGGCGAGCTTGGCCTCGATGCGCCGGATGCGTTGCTCGATCGGCTTGCGGGT
>CAHJXF010000012.1 GCA_903644065.1 Betaproteobacteria bacterium | reverse complement strand
CGCTCGGCGCCGGCGTGCATCGTCGTGCCGATCGCCGACGCCAGTTCGGCGACCAGCGCGGACGACGGGGTGTCGCTCATGCGTCTTCGCGCTGGCGCGGCACGCCGTATTGCGGCCCGGCGGACGCTGAATCGGTGGATGCGTCGACGACGACCGGCTGCTCGACGACGCGCTCGACCGGCCGCGTGCGCAGCAGGACGAAGGCGCGCTCGTCGTTGACGTGGAACTCGTCGCCGGCGGCGAAGCTGCCGTCTTGGTCGTCGAAGGCTTCGAGGGCTTTGAGCTTGTTCATCGAGAACTCCTGGTCAGCTTGATGATCGTCATGGCATCGGTCCTGAATGTGTCACTGATCGGAATGGTTCAATCCCTCGCTGCAGAGCAGCGTCGTTCGGTCTTTCCTCGCGCTCGGCAGCACGGCCTCCACCGACAAAACGCGGTCGCCCCAGCGCACGCGCCAGGTGGCCTGCACGTCCGTCCGTGCGCGCAGCACCACGGCCAGGCTAGTCACCGCGGCGAGCTGCGACGCGACGTTCGCCTCGCGACCGCTGATGGCGTCGATCGCGGCCCACGTGTCGTCCTCGTGCCGCCAGGTCACGTCCTCGCCGCCGACTGCGTCGCGGGTCGTCTGCCTGGACTCGAGCGTGATGCGCTCGCGGAGCAGACCGGACGCCAGCATCAGACGAACCGGGTCGAGACGATCAGCCCGTCGAGCAGGGCGTCGACGAAGTTGCGCGACGCCTCGACCAAGCGGCCGCCGGTCTCGAGGCTCTCGCGCTGCGTGTACCAGGTCGAGATCTGCACCTGCATCCACACCAGCAGCGCGGCCGGCAGGTTCGCCAACGGGTCGGGCGGCTCCGCGTCGCTCGGCGGGTAACCGGCCACGAAGCGCACGCGCACCGCGTCCGACCGGTTGGCGATCACGGTCGGCAGGGCGACGGCGGGCGTGTACGTCAGTAGCGCCGGCTCGCAGGTCGCGTCGAGCGCATACGCCGACGTCGGCAGCGTCTGCGTCTCGCCGGCCCCGTCGACGTACGTCACGCTTTCGACTGACTGGACCGGCGCCACGAGCAACAACCGCGGCGAGCCGCACTGGAAGCCGCCGCTCAGCTTGGCCAGCGCGTAGTCGGACCAGTCGAAGGCATCGATGACGAACGGCGTGTTGCTGGCCAGCGGATAGAAGCCCGGGCCCGACCACTCCATGGTCCGCTGCACGAAGACACGCTGCGTGGTGTTCTCGGCCCGCTCGCGAGCCGCCTTGATCAGTATGTCGACCAGGGCCGAATCCTCGGCGGCAGCACGGCACCACAACATCGCCTGCGCATTCGTCACCGGCTCGACGGCCGGCGGGACGACGACGCGGATCGGCATCTCAGTCGGCCTTGGTGACCGGCTGCGGGTTCATCTTGTTGGCGGATGCCGGCTTGACCTTCACCGCCTGCGGCTCGACCACGGACGACGCCTGGTCGCCGCCGATCACCGTCCCGGACGGCTTCGGCTCGGCGTCCGGCGCCACTTCGTTGATGGTGACCATGCCTTTCCTTTCGAGAGCGCGGGCGTAGCCCTCGTTGAGCGGGAACACCTGGCCGGCCACGACGCGCTGCTCCTCGGTGCCGTAGAACGCGGACAGTGCGGTGACGAAGACTCGACCCATCGGGTGCTCCTCAATGAAGAATGGCCGCCGGATCGCGCCGGCGGCCTTCGGTTGCTGCTGCTGCGTGTTGCGGACGACGGCTTACGCCATCGGGCCCTTGACGAAGGCTTCGGGGCGATACACCGCCTCGGCGAGCCGCTCTTCCGCGCGGATCGTCACCAGGTTCTTGATGAAGTTGTCCTGGTCCTCGGTCGAGATCAGCACGTTGGCGTCCTCCCGATCGAACACCTGCGACGCCATCGAGAACGAGCCGGCCAGGAAGTGGCCCTGGGTCATCGACAGCGTCGGGACGATGTCACGGCCCCACATGCGCGGCGTGCCCTCGTTCTGCGGATTGCTGAAGATGTAGCGGCCCTGGGTGTCCTTCAACAGCTCGATGCCGGCCCAGTCGCTCGGGTGCAGCACGATGCCGGTCGCCGGGTATAGCGCCAGCTCGACCTGCAGCAGCGCGAGCCGCAGCGTGTCGATGTTGGTCGCGTTCGCCACGACGATCGGCGCCGCGTAGGCCGAGGCCTGCGTGTAGATGCCGTTCAGGTTGCCGCCGGCGCCCGAGCCCATCAGCAGCTGGTGCTCCTCGACCAGCATCAGGCCGTAGCGCAGCCGCGTGTCGATGTACGACTGCAGCATCGGCGAGTCGTCGAGGATCTGCTTCGTCGCGCGCACGTAGTGGGCCAGCGTCGCGACCGGCGACTGCACCAGGTTGAAGGTCAGGTCCGACTGCGGCTTCGTGGTGTTCTCCGCCGCGATCGCGGCGGCGTTCGTGAAGCCCGACTCCTGGACGTACTCGATCAGGTTGCTCGAGGTGCGGCCCGGCGCCATCAGGTCGCGGATCGTCATGCGCTGCAGGCCCGGCATCACCATCGGGCTCGCGATGCGGTCGGGACGGACCCAGGCACCGGCACCGCCGGCCACGCCGGTACCGCTGGCGATGATGGCCTTGACCGAGATCCGGCAGCGGCCGCCGCCCTTTTTCACCATGTCCTTCAACGCCTCGTTCTCGGCGACCTGCTCACCGATCGACTTGACGACCGGTTCGTCCTGGCCGGCGCCCTTGACCGACTTCTGCGCGAGGTCGGTGACGATCGCCTGCAGCTCGCCCTGCTTCGTCAGCAGTTCGTCGACGGTCGCCTTCGTGCCTTCGGACATGGTCTTCGCGGCCTTGGCCTCGGCGAGCGCCTTCTCGCCGTGTTCCTTAACCTTGTCGGAGATGCGGCTGAGCTCGGCCTTCACTTCGACGAGCGAGGGCGGGTCGGTCACGTCGCTCGCGTACTGCACGAGGCCGGCGCGGGCCATGTAGCCGACCACGGCGGCGTAGACCGCGAACAGCAGGTCAAGAGCGAAGGCGCGGCCGAGGCGGCCCGCCTGGTAGATCTGTTGCATGTCGATTCCTTTCAGAGGTTGAATCCGCGCAGGGCGGTGAGAACTGCCGTCGTGCCTTCGGACTCGCTCCGAACGTCCTTCATGCCGCGGGAGACGATCTGCGTCGCCTGCGACCTCGAGAAGCCTGCTTCCCGCAGGTACTTCTCCACTTCCGCCAGCGCGGGCATCTCGCCGCGCGCCAGTTTCGATTTCACGACCTCGACCCGGGCCTCGTCGTTGGCCGGCGACGTGACCACGGAGATCTCGACCAGGTCGAGCGCGGTCAGCGTGATCAGCCAGTCGTCGTCGTCGACCTCGCTGATCGTGTATTCCTTGACGTAGTAGCCGATCGAGAGACCGGTGATCGACTTCGTCTGCATGCCCTTGTAGGCGAGCGGCGCCTGCGGTGCCTCCGCGAGCCACAGCTGGCCGTCGCCGGCGAGGCCGACGTCGTCTTCGGCGAGCGTCGCCCAGTTGCCGATCGGTGTGTCGGTCTTGTGCTGCCAGAGCACCGGCAGCGTCCGACTGTTTCTCTCGAGCTTCGCCAGGCTGTCGACGAAGGCGCCCTTGACGACGACCTCGCCGTAGCTGTCCTTCACGCCGAACACCGAGCCGTAGCCGGAGAACTGCCCGTCGGCGGAGCCGGCCTTGAAGTTCGCCTCGAAGGCCTTCGATCGCAGGATGCCGGTGTTCAGGGTGGGCTTCATGGCTTGACTGCCTCGGGTGGTGTCGCCGCCGCGGCGGACAGGCCCAGCTTGTCGAGCGGCAGCAGGTTGGATTGCACGGTGAGCGCGTCGGCGTTCGCTTCGTCGCTCGCGGGCTGGTTTTCCTTCGCGCGGATCTCGTTGCGCGTCATCCAGCCGTTCTGCGCTGCGCTCGCATACAGCGCGGCGCGGCCGGCGGAGTCGGCGCGCAGCAGCCCCTCGAGGTTGTATTCGGCGAAGCGCGTGGCGCGCATCTTCGGCGCGATCAGGCTGCGCGAGATCTGCTGCTCGATTCGCTTGAGATACGGCCGCAGCGAATAGGTCAGGAAGCCGATGTTCTGCTGCTCGAGGCCGGTCCCCCAGCTGGTGGTCTTCTCGGTGTAGCCGATCATGAACGGCGGCACGCGATACCAGCGACACAGCTCCTCGACCGAGAACGCGCGCGATTGCAGCATCTGCGCGTCCTCGGGGTTCATGGTCACCTGCTGATACTTCATGCCGGCCTCGAGCAGCATCACCTTGCCGCTGTTGACCGCGCCCGAGAACTTGCCGATCAGGTTGTCCTCGACCTGCTTTCGCTGATCGGGCTTGAGCACCTGCTCCATCTGCAACACGCCGCCCGGGCGCATGCCCCGCGAGAAGGTGCCGGCCGCAGCCTCCTCGATCGCCATCGCCGCGCCCATGCTGTTGCGACCGAAGGCGATCGGCGACAGACCGACCAGGCCGTCCAGCGAGAAACCCTTCACGTGGAAGATCTGGTCTTCGGTGTAGTCGACGCGTCCTCGCGGGTCGCTGTAGCGATAGAGGATCGCGCCGGTGACCTGGTCGCGGACCACCGCCATCAGCTCCGGTCGAAGCGGTGTCAGACCGATAAGGACGCCGCCGACGATGTCCTTCCGCGCGTACCCGTTCCCCCACAGCAGGATCGCCGCCAAGATCGACTCCCAGAAGTCGACCGCCGTCATCTCGCCGTTCGGCACGTCATGCAGGATGCGGTAGAGCGCGTCCGCATACGCGACGGACGACTTGCCGTTGCGGTCGATCGCGTAGAGATTGAGCGGCAGCGTCGCGATCGTCTCGGCCAGCAGCCGGACGCAGGCCCAGACCGCCGAGAGCTGCAGGGCGCTCTGCTGCGTCACGCTCTTGCCCGACCAGTTGTCGGAGCCGCCATACCAGCGCCAGAACGACTCGTCGCGCGTCGAGATGTTGAGCTTGTCTCCGAGCCATGAGAATGCCGACTGGAGGATGCTCATGCAGCGAGCGGATGCGCGAGGAAGTCATCGAGCTTGCCCGACCGCGTCTCGCGCAGCATCGCGCGGCCGACGGCGATGATGGTGGCCACGGCCGCGTCGATCTTCTTGTCGGCCTTCGACTTCCTCGGGAAAATGTTCTCGTTCCGGTCCTCGAAGACCTCGACGTTGCTGAACATCCAGACGAACGCCGGGTTACCGTCGTGGTGGAAGCGACCGCCCTCGACCATCGCGGCGATCTTCTTCATCGGCTCGCTCAGATATTTGGTGACCATCGGCACGTCGACGACGACGAAGCCTTCGTCCTGCAGCGAGGGCGCGATCTCGCGGCTGCCCCAGCTGTCCATCGCGATCTCGACGATCACGTGGCGGTGCGCCGACTCGCTCAGGTGCTCGGCGATCTGCTTCAGGTCGATCATGTTGCCGGGCGTCTGGATCAGGTGGCCCTGGTTCACCCACGTCGCGAACGTGGCGTTCTCCGGCTTCTGCGCCGCAGCCTGCGGCAGGTAGTTGCGGCTGAAGACGTAGTAGTGCTCCTCGCCCTCCACCTCGCGGACGAACAGCTTCACGTCGCTCGCGATGTCCTGCTTGCTCGCCAGGTCGAGGCCTTCGAAGCACTCCTCGCCGACGAAGTCCTCGAGCGCGCCGGCGTCACCGCCGCGCTGCAACGCCTCGACGTTGATCCACGGTGACGCCGCGTTGACCCACTTGTTGAGGTGCTTCTTCTTGAACGTGTTCTGCTTGCTGGCGTCGACGATCGCCTCGGCCTGGGCGGCCTGCAGGAACTCGGCGTCGACCGACACCCCGTAGTTGGGGTTGGCCTTGATCAGCGCCTCGGGCGACGTCCAGTCGTCGTCCTCGTCGATGGTGTAGATGATGCCGAAGCGCTGCTCGTTGACGATCACGCCCGACAGGATCTTCTGCAGCTCCTGCTGGTGCATGTAGCAGGGGCCGCCGATGTTGTCGCCGGCGGTCGTGATCATCAGCAGGATGGGCTGCGACCGCGCGCCCATGCCGGTGGCCAGCGTCTCGTAGAGCTCGGGCGTCTTCTGCTCGTGGTACTCGTCGACGATGCCGCACGACGGCGATGCGCCGTCCCCGGGCTTGCCGATGACCGGTTCGAACTTCGAGTTGGTCGACAGCACCGACATGTTTTTCGGCATGCGCGCCGCCGGCACGAGCACGCCGTAATGCGCGCGGAACTCGGGCGCCGCGCGCGCCATCAGGAAGGCCGGCCGGAAGACCTCGTAGGCCTGATCCTGCGACGTCGCGCCGCTGTAGACCTCGGCGCCGAACTCTTCGTCGGCCGTCAGCATGTAGTTGCCGACGACCGCAGCGACGGTCGACTTCGCGTTCTTCCGCGGCACGATCAGGTCGACCTGGCGGAAGCGCCGGCGCTTCGTCTCGCGGTTGATCCAGCCGAAGGCGGATGCCAGGACGAAGACTTCCCACGGCTCGAGGCGGATAAGCTGGCCGCGGCCCGCCCAGTCGCCCTTGACGTGCGGCATCTTCTCGCCGAAGCGGCACACGCGATCGACGGGCCGAAACAGCTTGCGGGTGATGCGGCCCTCGAGCTCGGGGTTGAACTCGTAGATCCAGCCGGCCGCGGCCCGCGCCAGGTCGTCGAGGTGGCGCCGGCAGGCGAGCTTGACCCACTTGCAGGCAACGACGCGCGTCTCCACCACGTCGCGCGCGTACTGCGTCGCGATCGCGGCGAAGTCGCGGCTCATAGGTCGCCGAAGCCGCCCGGTTCGCCCTCGTCGCCCAGCAGCTCGAGCTGACGGTTGCTGCTCGGCCGCACCCGGTTGCGGTTCGCCGGGCCGATGCCGAAGGTCTCCTGGAAGCGGTGCACCTGCTCGGCCGCCTTGTTCTTCATGACCCAGTGCGGCGAGTAGCCGAGGTGGCCGTTCGGCGTGGTGATCGTGTACCCGTCACCCCCGCTGTAGACGCGTCCGCGCTCGGCGGCCTCCTCCTGCTTGCGCATCGCCGCCTGGTGGGCGCGCTGCAGCTGCTCGTCGTGATAGACCATTTCGGCCCAGGCCTGGCAGTAGAGCGCCAGGGCGGCGCGGTCGATCAGCGCGATCAACCCGTAGCGCTCGAGCTCCGGCGTGACGCGTTTCCATTCCTTCTTCGCTTCCGGCAGCAGATGCCGCGGGCATCCGGGGATCTCGACCTGCGGCTGGAACGACTCGAGCAGCTCGTCGAGCGGCTTGTGACTCGGGTTGCCGCGAAGCAGATGAACGTTCGCCGGCAGCGCGCGGCGTCCGGGCGATGCCATCAGGAGATACCCCCCCGGTCGCAATTCCCGCGAGAGGAAATTTGGCTACAGCGCCGGTCCCCGACGCCAGGCTGCAGACTTTCGACCCGCCCCATCCATCGCGCGTGATGCCCCTCGGCCGCGCTCTTCGCCCGGTGGCACGCGTCGCAGATCGATTGGAGGTTGCCGTCGTCCCCGGTGCTGCAGGGATCGGACTTCGGGATCACGTGATCGACCTGCGTCGCCGCTGTCATGCGCGGCGGGTCGGCCTTCGCGCACGGCTGGCAGAGACCTTGATCACGTCGCAGGACGCGCTCACGTGTCTTGGTCCACGCCGTGCCGTAGCCGCGCTCCTGCCTTGTTCCACGCGAAACATCCGCGTACTTGCCGACCTTGGCATCGCCTGCATGCTGGACGCAGAAGCGGCTCGTCACGAGCTCTCGGCAACCGAGGTGCGAGCAGGGACGACGCGCTGACGACGGCATTCAGCCTGCGAGACCACGAACCATTGAGCTGCTCCAATGAAAAAGGCCCCGAAGATTCACACCTTCGAGGCCTTCACCTACCAACCGCGCACCCTTCGCACAGCGTAGCGGCTTTATACCGGCATCGTGCCAACATCTGCAACTCGTCAGGCTGCAGATAATGGATCGTGTTGCGTCTATCGCACGCGCTCGATGGATCCGTCCGCTGCGGCCTGGGCTGCGAGCTCGGCGTCCCTGACGAGGGTCGACAGCGCCTCCCAGATCCACCACGCCTCGTCGTTCGCGTCGAGCAATGGCTCGAGGACGCCCATCTTCGCGGCGCTGCGCTTCTGCTCGAACGCGGCAGCCAGTTGCTCTTTCGTGATGGTCAACCTGCTCATCGATGCTCCTTCAGTTGTGGTGTTGGGACCTTCGGGCACGGCTTCATGGCACTGTAGAGGAGGTCGTTCGCCTCTTCGAGACGCCGGTAGTAGCCCCGCAGGCTGACACCGCAGAAGCCGGCCTTGATCGAGGCCGTGGTGTCGACGGTGATGCGCTTCTCCTCGGAGCCCAGCCAGTGCATCTTGAAGACGATGCCGAGGTGGCTCGGCAACGCATTGACGGCCGCGTTGAATTGCACACAGCGCTCGTGATCGAAGAACGCGAAGTCGATGTCGAAGCCGCGGCTGTCGGTGCCGCCGCTGTATTCCATCACCAACGACGACTCGCGATAGCCGGTCGCCTGCCTGGCGGTCTTTTCGACCCACTCGGCCCATTCCTCGGCCCGCTCGGCGACCCACTGCGCCGGCGTCATGGCAGTCGCCTTACCGTGGCATCGCCACGCACATCGTAGGAGACGTCGACGCCCGGTCGATCGTCGCGAGTTCCGAGCTCGACGCCGCCTTCGGTGGCGAAGAACACCGCCTCGCCGCGGATGCCCGCCTTGATCTGGCCGTTGATCAGCTCGTCGCCGAACGCGGCCCGCAGGTCGTCCACCCAGGCCGAGACCTGCGGCATGCGTTCGCGCAACGGCTTCTCCCTTCGCTCTGTGAAGCTTTCGACGTTCGGGGAAGGATGTTGTGAAGCTTTCATCGGCAGTCTTTTCCTATGACGGGGAAGCTTGTGAAGGTTGTGAAGCTTTTTCGCCTCGTGTTAAGAGCGATCGATTCATTACTTGTTGTGGTCACCAGGTCCGGGAGCGTCGCGCGCGTGCGCGTGTATATGCGAGGCCGAAAGCTTCACAAGCTTCACAAGCTTCCCCGTCATAGGAGACTCGTCGAATCTCTATGCTTCACGGTGGCTCGCGAAACCTTCACAAGCTTCACAGCGGAACGTCGTCGAGCTCCTCGATCGTGGGCGATCGATCGCCCGGTGCTTGCACCACCCACGCCCCGCCGCTGCAGCGCTCGAAGCTGGCCTTGAAGGCTTCGCACGACCGACCGAGCGCGTACTTCTCGCTCACTCCGTCATCCGCAGGGGACGGGGGATCACCTGGTGGAGGAACGACGAACAGCGTGTACTGCTCATCGCTGTCCGCGTCGGGGAGACGAATGCGCTTGACCGGCGCCGGCAGGTGACGCTTCACCTCGCGCGAGAACTTGTGCACCGACCATGGGTTGCGCTCGCCGAAGCGCTTACACCACAGGTCGTACGCGTGATAGAGATCCAGCGACCGGCAGGTGATGAAGGGAAACGGCGTCATGCCGCCGCACCACTCGGTGTAGAAGTTGAGCGGCGACGGCTTGGCCAGGTCGATCAGGTCGCGCTTGGCCTCGGTTTCGGGCGGCTTGCTGTGCGGACCGAAGCCCTCGAGCGGCACGGCCATCAGGTAGGCGTAGAACGCCGCGGCGCCGCCGGCGGCGATCTCGTCGGCCACCGCGCTGTAGAAGTCGCGCTCGAGCGGCGGCGGCGTCCACAGCACCAGGTAGCGGCGGTCGCCGGGGTCGAGCAGCAGCGGCTGCGTCTCGTTCGACAGGAACACGATGTTCATGCAGTTCTGCTCGACGCGAACCGGCATGAACTTGCCCTCGATCGGGATCTGCGGCTCGGTGATGTAGAACTTCAGCCGGCCCTTGTGCGTGCGCATCTCCTGGCGCGTCAGCACCTCGTTGGCGATGACGAAGAGACGCTTGCTGGCCCACTCGTTGTAGCGACTCTCGATCTGCTCCTGGCCGATCATCATCGAGTACTCGCCGTAGATCGCCTGCATCACCGAGAGGAACAGGTTCTTTCCCGAGCCCTCGTCGCCGTGCATGATTACGGCCGTGGCCATCTTCGAGCCCGGGCGCTGCAGCGGCAGCGCCAGCCAGCGCAGCAGCCAGGCGAGCACGGTTCCGTCCCCGTTGCACAGGTGGCGCAGCAGCTTGCCGATGGTCCGGCACTCGCCGGCCGCCGGCTCGATCGGCCAGCCGTTGAAGAGGTTGATCCAATCCGGCTCGCGCTTCTCGTCCGACGGATCGAAGACGACGCGCTCCTGGTCGATCATCTTCCGCTCGGCGCTTTCCTTCCAGACGCGGAAGTAGAACGGGTACGCGGCCGCTAGCGCGTCGAGCGCGATGATGCGGCGCGTCAACCCGTCCCAGGCCGTCTTCGTGCCGTAGAGCAGCGTGTAGCGCTCCAGCATCATCCGCAGCGTGGACCAGTCGACCGGCGCCTTCGGCTTCTTGGTCTTCTTCGCCGGCGCCTCGTCGCTCGACACCAGGCGCAGCTTCGGCCGCGCCGCAGGTCCGGCCTGTGGCGCGTCCCTGTCGGGGTCGTCACGCGCCGCACCGATCGCGTCCACCAGCTGCTCGACCACGGCCTCGAGGCCGAGAGCCGCCTGCAGGTCGTTGAAGTCGGTCCACCGGTCCTCGCGCGTCGCCGCGGGGAACAGCGGCACGCACATCGAGACGTTCGGCATGGACTCGACCAGCGCTCGGGCCTTGGTCACGCCCACGTTGCACGGCGTGCCCTTCGGGATCTCGGTCTTCCAGTCGTCGTCGGCGCAGACCAGCAGCCGCGCTTCGGGAAAGCGAGCACGCAGCGCCCGAGCGGCAGGCGCGATGTTGCCGGCGTCGAAGACGACTGCGACCGGCAGAGCCCGCACCGCCTGGCGGATCGTGCGCGCGGTCGCATAGCCCTCCGCGATCGCGATCACCGCATCGGCGCCGGCCGTCGGGTCGACGCCACCCAGCAGCAGCAGCGTGCCCTCCTTCGCCATATTCTTCGTGAAGCGTTTGGTACCGTCTGCAGACACCTTCTGCAGCCCGACCAGCTCCGGCCGGACGTCGACGTCGGCGCCGTAACGCAGCATCGGGATCAGCAGCGTGCCGTCCGCCCAGCTGCGCACCGCCTCGGGTGTGACGCCCTTTCGCTCGAGGTATGGCCACGGTCCGTCGCGCGCGCCGGCGCTCCACTGCGACTTGGCTCGCTTGGCGGCGAAGTCGGCGCGCGCCACGCGCTTCGCGTCCTCGCGCTCGCGTGCCGCCGCGAGCTCGCGTTGCATGCGATCGCGGTCGGCCTCGTCGAGGCCCGCCGTGTCGGTCTGGATCTTCTGCGACTCGGACCAGCCCCAAATGCCGTAGGCGCCGCTGATGTAGCTGCGGCCGTTGCGGTCGCTGACCCACTCGTACAGGCGGTACCAGGCGCGACTCTTCGGCCCGTAGCGCACGATGCGCGCCGTGTTCAGCTTCGGGTGGCCCGCGGGGAAGTCGGGCATCCCGGCCGCCCGCATCTGCTCGGCGGCCTGGTCGAGAGTCGTCATCGCTACGCGGCAGGCCGGGGGGCTGCCGCTTGCAAGGCCGCTTCGGTCGCTTCGACGTCGTGGAGGATGCGCGACCAGTCCGGCATCTCGATGTAGACGCTGGCCAGGCAGGTCGGATGGTCGACCTCGAGCCACGTGTGGCGCGGCGAGGGGTAGCTGGTGATCGAAAGACGCCCGTCGATCACGAAAAGCCCGAACGGCTGGCCGGTGCTCAGCCGCTTGTACAGGTGCGTACGCTGCGCGAGACCGTAGCGCTCGCCGATCATCCGCTGCTCGACGGCTTGGCGATTGGGCTTGCGCTTCATCCGCGCATCGCCATGAAGGGGCGGCGGTCCGCGACCGATAGCATGGAAGCTCTCACACGACCAATGCCAACCGAAGGGACCGCCATGGACTTCCAACTCGCAGAAACGTTTTTCGTCACATCAGAATCGTTGAAGAGCGTCATCACCGGTGCAGGGCTATCGAACGACAGCCTCGACCTTCCGTTCTGCGCGTTGCAAGTGGGCGACGTCGTCTCGAGTCGATCCTCGCCGCGGCTGTTCTTTCGCGTCATGGGTCGATGGCTTCTCTCAGGAGGCGGCGAGCCTCCTGTGTGGCATATCTTTGTGGACCAAACGGAAGACCCGCTGGACTCCTTCTTGCCGCGAGAACATCGTTGACCGTGACAAAGACGGCGGCCCGTGACCGCCAAAGCGGAGGCGTAGCCGCAGCCGCCGGAAGAGGAAGCGACGCTCGTGACTTTGACGCCACGACCAGTCCAAAGCCGGATGCGAATGCGCGCTTGAAGAAGGATCGGCGGCTCACGCGACGTCCCCCACGGTCAGCGCGACGACCGGATGCGTGGAGCCGCGCACCCACAACTTGATCGACTCGCCGGCATTGAGCGCCGCGAGCTCGGCCGGCGACGGCTCCCAGGCCGAGACCATGAACGAGCCCGCCTCGGTCGGCACGTCGCGGATCGGCAGCACGCCGCATTTCAGGTCGCGTCCGTCCCAATCCGGCGGCGCACCGAGATCTCGCGTGGCGTTCGCGATGCGCTTGATGATCATGCGACCGCCCGCGCCCGCTGCATGCGCTCGAGCGCAGCCATCGCCGTGGCCATCGTCTTGGCCGAAGTCTCAAGAACAGATGTCAGGCGGTCGACCTCTTCCGCCGCGGTGACGGGCGACGCGTCGAAGCCGCACTCGCTCGCGACCCACTGAAACGGCGCGTAGCAGCCAACATCTCGCGCGGCGCGAAGAATCAACATGGCTTGCGACAGGCTGAGCTTCTCGGACCGCAGCGGATTGACCGAGTCCAGCAGCAGACGAGACGCGGCGTCGACGCCCTTGTCCGGCCACAGCATCGGGCCGGCCTTTTTGGAGCCACCGATCGCCAGGACAGCAGCGCGCAACGCGTCTTCGGTGCATTCGTACATGGGCAATTCGGCCTGCAATCTCCGACCTCCTATGGAATGGCGGCGCGAGCCGAGGTGTGGTCGGTCCGAACCCTTCCGAAAGAAAACCCTCGATTCGGAAGGGTTCGGAGTGCAGCCGAGCAGGCAAAAAAAGAGACTGAAGTCACGCAGCACCCTCCGACGACTTAACCGGATGACCGCAATGACGACCGTGCAAGGCGATCAGCAGCGCGCCCAGCGAGTGTTTCGGGTCCTTGATTACCCCGCGACTGATTTCACTGATCGTCGGCTGGGAGCAGTCGCAAAATTTCGCGATCTGCGCTTGGCTCAGGTCACGCGCGACAAGATCAGCAATGAGTTGGGGCCAGTTCATAAGTGCCCACGATATCGGAATGCCGATCTCTTTGTCAACAGGCATCCCTATGTGGATGCATATCAGAATCCCGATATGGAGACGCTTCTCACCTTCGGCGCACGGCTACGTTGGGCACGGACCCAGGCGAAGCTGACCCAAAAACAACTAGCCAGCGCAGCAAAGGTCACCCAGGCAACGCTGTCGGAGATCGAGACCGGCGGGATAGCGTCCTCAGGTCATACGCCGACTTTCGCGTCGATCTTGAAGGTCAGCGCGCTTTGGTTGCAAGCCGGGAAAGGACCGGTTCAACCAGGCGGTAGTGAGCGCCAGAAGGATCTCGAAGAAGCAGGCGGCGTAGCGGCTCGCTTCATCGACTGGTTTCTCTCTCGGCCGAGCGCGGAGCAAGAGCGTATCGCGCACGTCGCGTCGATCATGTTTCCCGGCTCGAGCGAAACCGCGGTGGCTGCGACCGAACCTGCAGCGCAATATCAACAGCCGCGACGGCGCGACGACCGACAGCCCTTGGATTCAGATGAACCGGCCGGTCCGAATCTTGGCCGGAGGACAACCGACTCCCGGAAGAAGACCTCTTCATGATGACCAATCCTTTCCAGCTTGTCCCTGACGAAATCTCGCGCGAAACTGTGCAGTGCTTGACGACGTTACTGGAGCAGGCTGTGAGCGGCGAGCTGCTCGGCGTCGCCTACGTCGCCATGTACAAAGGGCGGCAATACATCGTTAATCGCGCAGGAGAATGCGACCGCAGTCGGACGTTCACTCGTGGCATGGTGGACGACCTGCACGAAAGCCTTCGAACCGATCGATCACCAGGGGATGACTCATGAGAGTCTTGTACGCGGTTGCGGGAACGATGTTGTGCCTAAGCGGCTGCGTGAGTTCCAAGATCTCTTCTATTCCCACGTCGGCTTCGCCTGTTGCGGTCCACGTCATCGCTATTGCGCCCGGCGGGGGCATTCTTGCGGACGCCGTCGGCGGTGAACTGTCGAATCGAGGGTTTCGAATCGTCGATCCAGGCTCCACCTCAAGAATCGTCGGTCGCTCGAACCTGAACGAGTTCGAGGTGACTCGTCCCGAAAGCATGTTGAAGCTGCGTGATCAGGGCGTCGACGCTGTACTGTCCGTTCAAACGGCCGGTGGATACGATCAGCAGCCACAGAGCGCTTCGGCACGCATTACCAGCACGTACACCGGCCAGTTGATCAGCGCGGTGAGTTGGCAGAACGGCTGGGGCGGGCAGCGCAATTCGATCGCGGATCGCCAGATGCGTAGCGGGTTGATCGAGGCGGCAGCGGACATCGCCAAAGGCGTTGCCTCGAACATCCGGCAGGAGGCTGGCGCGACGCCGCAACCACTGCCCGTTGCTGCAACCGTAACCGCGCCAATCGCGGTCGCTGGTATCCCTGCCGGCACAGGAGGTGAGAAGTACGGGTATGCAGCCGCGAAAACAGCGAAGGACCAGCGGTGCGTCGCGGACAAGCCACCTACGCTAGTCGCCTCGGGACCTGGATTCGAGACGTTTTCGGTAACCTGTTCAGTGGGCGAGCCGATGATGCTTCGCTGTGAGTTCGGGAACTGCCGCGCGCTTCGCTGAGACCCTCTTCAAGGCAGCAAGCCGAGCCCGCATGGCGGGCTCTTTTTTGCCGACCGCAAAAATTATCGGCATTCCTGTTGACACGAGATATTGGTGTTCCTATACTGCTTTCCATCCGCTGCAACCGCAGCGTGCGATGGAGGCAGCGATGGACGCACACCAGCTCGAACAGGTCATCCGCGACGCGGACAATCTGCGGCTCGAGGGCTTCGCCGATCGGGCGTTGATCCTGATTCATGACGCGCGCATGCGCGTCGACACGAAGTCGCCGGCCTTCGGCGACGGCGAGCTGGTCGGCTACTACGATCGACTCGAGGTGGCCGCGTGAGCGCCCCCACGCCGGAGCAGACCGCCGCCTGGTATCGGCTGCAGGCCGCCCTCGCTCAAGTCGACAAGCGCAACCCCGCCGCCGAGCTGCCCTTCGACGCGACGATCACGGCGCACGGCGCCTTCGAAGTGCCGCTCGCGCCGCCCGATGACGACGACCTGTCGGACATCGAGCTGACCGCACTCCATGCCGGCATTCCCCTGCCGCGCTGGAAAGTCCGCGAGGCCGCCCGATGAGCGGCGAGACCACAACCGGAGCCCTGCCCGACGACGTGCAGCTGCTCCCGGGCGATCGCGTCTCGGTTCAGGAGGCCGAGCACGAGGCCCCGTTCACCGGCGACCTGGTCGAGATCCTGCCGCCGACCAGCGCGCGCCTCGAGACGCGGTACCGCATCCGCCGCACTGTGACGGTGGTGGTCAACGGCTTTCACCGCAACGAGTACTGGGCGACGCGCAAACAGCTCACGCTCATCGCCCGGAGCACGCCCGGCACGTCCGGCCCCTCGGCGGAGTATCTCGATGCGGATGCGCGGCGATGAACGCACGTGTCTTCGAACGCCTGGCGTCGATGCAGCGCGCCCAGGAACGGCGCCGTCAGGTCCTCGAGATCGCCGTCGGCGTCGCCTTCGGCCTCGTCATGTTGCTCGTCATGAGCGCACCTTGGGATCAGTGGTCGTGAGCGGCCCCAGGCGAGGGTCTCGCTCTTCTCAGGGCCCGACGCGCTTCCGGCTTACGAGCGCCCACATTTTTCGTGACGGCGCGCTCGTCGCGGCAGTGAGCGACGTCGCCAAGGCGCACGAACTCGTCAGTCGTGCGGAAGCGGCGGTCGCGATGGTCGACAGGATCAACGCCGTGCTCGACGACGAAGCGCTGTTCGTGCAGTTGCCGCCGCAAGCGATCGACGCGCTTCGCTCGGCCGTCTCGATTGTCGAGGCCGCATGAAGCCGGCGGTGATCACCAGCGAGCAAGCGCCGCAGCGTTTCGACGCCGACCGACCGATCGGCAGCCGCCCTGTCCGCGTGTCAAGGAAGTGCCCAGCGTGCTTCGTGCGGGCGTACCACCGCGGCAATGAGGGTGGAGTCGCCCATCGCATCGTCTGCGTCCGCTGTGGCCATGCCTGGCTTGGTCGCGTGCTGACGGCGGAGCGGCGATGACCCCACCCGCGATCGCCATCACCGACGAGCAGCTGCAGTACGAGCTGCGCTCGTTGCCGCACGCCATCAGCCTGGACGTGGCCCGGCAGTGCCCCGCCCTGCTCATCTGTCTGCGCAACCTGGTGGAGATCCGCGCGCGCGGACCACGCGTTGCTCCGATCGGAGCGATGTCGGTGGCCAGTGCACCAGCCCGCTCGCCCCGCCGACCGGCGCCGAGTCCCTCGATCGATCTGAAGCGCGCCGCCGCGCACGACCTGGACTGAGCATGGACGACCACGATCCAATGGCGCCGCTGGTCGGCGTGCGACGTCATCACTTCGAAACGACCGAGCTCGAGTTGCACCGCGTAGGCACCCCGTTTCATCGGGTGTTCTGCGCGCTGCTCGCCCAAGGCGAGGATCCGAATCTCGTGCTGGCCGCCATGAGCTATGCCCTCGGAGCGCAGTACGCCCTGATGTCCTGCGTTCCTTCGCTCGATCTGCCGTTGAGCGAAGCGCTGCCGACCTTCGCCGTCGGCTACCGCACCGGGACGCGAAGCCGTGGCCATTGATCGCACCGCCACGCCGGCGAAGCGGGTCGAGCGCGTCACGCGCGAGATCTCGGGCGTCAAGTCGCAGTACGGCATCACCAGCTGGGAGGAAACCTTCCTGTCCAGCGTGTCGACCCGCGCCGCGCTGACGCCGCTACAGGAGACCCATCTCCGGACGATCGAGGTCAAGGTCTTCGGCGACGAGGCTGACGACGAACACACGAAGGATCTCTTCGCATGAGCGCCTATGCACCGCGGGCCGGTTCACTCGTCGAACGAGCCGTCGAGATCCTGAAGGCCGGGCCATTGCGCGGCATGGACCTGGCCAAGCAACTGGGCATCGGTGCGAACGCCGTCGGCCCGACGCTGGAGAGCGCGATCGCGCACGGCGTGATCGTGAAGGACAGCATCGCGGCCGCCGGCGGGGCCAAGGGCAACCGCAGCGGGGCGCTCTACCTGCTGCCGAGCAGCGACGAGGTTGACGACCAGCCGCCGGTACAGCGCGTCGTGCCAGGAACGCGCGGCGTGCCGAGGCCGAGCGCCGCCGCGATCGCCGCGGCCAATCCCTTCGGGCCGATCGCGGCGACACACGATGAGCCCCCCCGGCCGTCGACAAGCCACGAGCCACCGCGCAGCGACCGCTCGTCATCGGTTGGGCGCTCGGTCTCGAAGGAGCCATCGTCTTCCGGGTCGACGACACGATCTGCCGCATCGGCGCGGAGACCGTGATGGCCGCCTATCAATCCACGAGGATTTCCCATGAGTGAAATGGAACACGCGCACGTCGAGTCCGGTGGCATCGATCTCGCGATGGCCCCGCGGTTCGAAGACGTCGCGGTCGGCGCGATCCAGAACAGCCCGACGAACCCGCGCAAGCACTTCGCGCAGCCGGCGCTCGAGGAGCTTGCCGACAGCATGCGCACGCACGGTCTGGCGCAGCCGATCCTGCTGCGGCCGGTCGACGGCGAGCGCCGCGGCGGACCGGCTTACGAGATCGTGGCCGGCGAGCGCCGTTGGCGCGCGGCGATGCTGCTGGCATGGCCGACGATCCCCGCGCTGGTCCGCAACCTGAGCGACCAGCAGACGCTCGAGCTGCAGGTCGTCGAGAACCTGCAGCGCGCCGATCTCCATCCGCTCGAGGAGGCCGACGGCTACGAGCGGCTGATCCAGCAGCACGGCTACGACGTCGAGAGCCTGGCCGAGAAGATCGGCAAGAGCACGGCTTACATCTACGCCACGCTGAAGCTGAGCGCGTTGGTACCCGAGGCGCGCACCGCGTTCCTCGACGGCAAGCTCAACCGCAGCACGGCGCTGCTGGTCGCCCGCATGGTGCCGGCCGTGCAGAGCGCGGCGGTCGCGGAGGTGACGACCGGCGACGAGGGCCATCCGCTGTCGGTGCGGCGGACGCAGGACCTGCTCAAGAGCCGCTTCATGCTGGACCTGCGCGTCGCCGTCTTCGACACCGAGGATCCGAAGCTCTATCCGGAAGCGGGGCCATGCACCACGTGCCCGAAGCGCACGGGCAATCAGCATCAGCTCTTTGCAGACGTGTCCAACTCGGACACCTGCACCGACCCGACCTGTTTCAACGACAAGAAGGCGCGGCACTGGACACGCGAGCGCGAACGCGCGGCGAAGGCGGGCCGGGACGTCATCACCGGCGATGCAGCCAAGGCGATCGTGCCGCAGTATTACGGCCCGCACTTTCAGCACCTCGAGAACGACTACACGCCCGTCGACGCGTTCGTCACCGCACTCGTCGAGAACGGCCTCGAGGAACGTGTTGCGAAACAGACCTTCAACGAGATCCTGCGGAAGGCGAAGGTCAAGCCCGCAGCGATCGAGACGCGCGACGGGTCGCTGCTGTCGGCGCTGTCGAAAAAACAGACCGAAGCGATCGACCGCGACTTCGACAAGGCGACCGGCAAAACCAGGCCGACGAAAGACGATCAGGCGGCGAAAGAGCGGGACAAGAGGTTTGCGCGTGCCGCAGCCGAGCGAGCGGCACAGGTCGCGTTCGGCGCCGCACTGCGCGAGCAGACGATGGCAGCGGCCTTGCAAGTACCGCCAACCCAGATCGAGTTCCTCCGCCTGATGGTGTGCGGCTTCTGGCTGGCGATGGACCGCATCGGAGGCGACCCGATGCCGGGCCTGACTCGGCTGGGAGTGACGATGCCTGCCGAGTACTCGAATGCCGACGAGTACCGCCTGGTCAGAGCGGCGATCGACGGCGCGAGCCCCGACGACCTGTGCCTCCTGTTGCTCGAATTCACGCTCGTGACAGCGGGCGAGCTCTACTGGGATGACACCGACATCCAGGGCGCCATCGAGCGCGAGGTAGCGGAGATGTACGGCGTCGATCACCAGGCCCTTCGCAAGCAGCTCGTCGACGACGTGCTCGATCCGCCGAAGAAGCGAACCAAGGCGCCAGCAGCCGTAGCCGACTCGATCGCGGCGCCGCAGGAATCGTCCCGTTGGACGGACAACCAGGCTCTATCGACCGCACCCGAGGGAGGCGCATGAACGAGCCCGTCCTTGACCCCTGTTGTGGCAGTCGAATGATGTGGTTCGACCGGAAACATCCCGACGTCGTGTTCGGCGACCAGCGAACGGAAGTCGTCACAGTCACCGACCGGTCGAACGGCAACGCCAGCGGCACCCGCGTGCTGAGGATCGAGCCCGACCTAGAGATGGACTTTCGCGCGCTGCCCTACGCCGACGAGACGTTCTCGCTCGTCGCGTTTGACCCGCCGCACCTAACCCACGCCGGACCGCGAAGCTGGCTCGCCGCCAAGTACGGAAAGCTCGGACCCGACTGGCGCGAGGACTTGCGTCGCGGGTTCACTGAATGCTTGCGCGTGCTTCGGCCGGATGGCGTCCTCGTGTTCAAGTGGAACGAGAACCAGGTCAAGGTGGCCGAGGTTCTGGCGCTGTGTTCGATCCGTCCCCTGTTTGGCCACCCGACCGGCCGCAAAGGACTGACGCACTGGCTCGTGTTTATGAAAACGAAGGGGCAACCATGATCCCACAGGACTCAGCAGCGCGGGAGGCGGAGCCGGTCGCGCAGGAAGGGCTGGTTAAGCCCTCGGCGCATGGAAAATCGGTTGTCGAGCGCGCAAAGTATGTTGGCGCTTGGGAGTCGCCAGAACGTTACGTCTGCTTTGGCTCGTGGATGGCCCTCAACGCGATGATTCAGTACGTCATCAAGGACGTGGCGCATCAAATGCTGGGTGCGGAGGTTAGATTAGCCGCGCAGCAGCCCGCGAGCATGGAGTCTGCCGAGCCGTGGCGCGAGGTTCAGGGGATGCCGGAACCGTCGAAGTATCCGCCAACGCCCACCACTTCCGAAACGCCTGCCGACCATGCGGTGGGCCCCGGGCTGTCGTTCGACGCATTGCGCACGGCCAACATCGCGCGTCTGCCGCAGTTCAAGAACAAGCACGGCGACCTCGCGCATGCGAAGACGGAAGGGTCTTATTCGATCGACGGCTCCGATTGGTCGCCAGCGCAGTGGTTGCAGGCCGTCGTCGGCGAGATCGGCGAGTACGCGAACCTGAGAAAGAAGTACGAGCGGGGCGACGTGGATGCGGCGACGTTCAAGGTCGAGGCCGGCAAGGAATTGGCCGACGTCGTCATCTATCTCGACATTCTCGCCAAGCAACTCGGCATCGACTTGGGCGACGCGACGATCTCGAAGTTCAACGAAGTCAGCGTCCGCGTTGGCGCTGACGTGTTTCTGGCCGATCGCCAGCGCACCACGCCCGAGACGGAGCAGACGTGAGCTCAGCCGCTTCCGATCGCTCTTTCCGCCGCCTCCTTGCCGGCACGGAACGCAGCCTCCATCCCGAAGCCGGTTTCGCCCGAGCCGGTCGTCCCGTTGGCAGCCGTGAACGTCCACCGGAACATTCGCGCGGGCCTGGCGTTGATCGACACTGTGAAGGCGACGCCGTTGTGGGTGTGCTGGCGATCGAGCATGCGCAGAGGATAGCGTGAGAGAGCGCCCGATCATCTTCTCCGCGCCGATGGTCCGCGCGATTCTTGCTGGCTCGAAGACGCAGACGCGGCGCGTGATCCGTAAGCCAGAGCGCTTTACGAACATCCGCGAGTGCGGCTTCTGCTGCAAGATCGGCCAGCCCGGCGATCGACTGTGGGTGCGCGAGACGTGGCAGGCCGATCCGATCATTGACGATACATGGGCCTCGACCGCATGGAGCGGCTGTAAGGATTCGCGCATAGCCGACCTGCCGGAGCGGTTCCGCCATCCACGGTACGTCAACTTCCGAGCGGATTGGCTGCACGGTGAGATTCGATGGAGGCCGGCAATTCACATGCCTCACTGGGCCTCGCGCATCACGCTCAAGGTCACCGACGTTCGCGTGGAGCGGCTGCAGGCCATCAGCGAGTCCGATGCGGTTGCCGAAGGCCTGTCGCGCTCATCCGACGGGTTTGCGTGGCACGTCGAAGATGATCGGCATCGTGCGGCTGACCCGCGGGAGAGCTATGCCTCGCTGTGGGAAACCATCAACGGCGCCGGCTCGTGGGACGCGAATCCGTGGGTCTGGGTTGTGGAGTTCAAGCGGCTGCCATGAAGCTTCGGGCGCTTCCCTCCACCAACCAGCCGAACTTCGAGCTCGCGGTATCGTGCGCGCTGCGACTGATCGAGGCGGAATTCCATGGGCAAAGTGATCGAGAGGGCGGCGCTGTACCTGCGCAGCTCGAAAGACCGAAGCGACGTCAGCATCGACGCGCAGAGACGGCAACTGCAGGAGATGGCGAGTGAGCGCGGCTTCGCAATCGTCGCCGAGTACTCCGACGTCGTCGAGTCCGGGAAAGATGAGAACCGTCAAGGCTTCCAGGACCTGATCGCGGCCGTACGGCAGAAGCGCCGCGGCTGGGAGACGCTGGTCCTGCTCGACACGTCGCGGCTCTCGCGACGGCGTCACATCTCCATCCTGTTTGAAGAGGTCGAGGCGAAGAAGCACGGCGTCCGCGTCGTCTACAAGTCCCTGCCGGAATCGGACCCGATCACCGAGATGCTGTTGCGCTCCATCTTGCAGGCGATGGACGAATGGCACAGCCTGACGTCAAAGGCGAAAGGCCTGGCCGGCATGGCAGAGAACGTGCGGCAGGGCTGGCGCGCCGGCGGCCGCGCGCCGATGGGATACCAGCTCTTCCACACGCCCACGGGTGCAATCCGCGAGGGATCCCCGGTCCTCAAGAGCCGCTTGGCCGTCAGCGAAGATGCGCCGCGCGTTAAGCGCTATCTCGAGTTGCGGGCGGCGGGCGTGAAGCGCACGCCGGCGTGCGGAGAAGCCGGGATCGACTCGTCGGCCAGCACGTTGGTCAACGTGGAGTGGAACGCGTTGACCTACGCCGGGCATACCGTCTGGAACATGCGCCACGAGTTCGCCGGCGGCTTCAAGGGCGGCGCCAAGCGAAAGCCGCGGGCGGACTGGATGGTGCAGCGGGGTACGCACGAGGCGCTGATCACCGACGCCGAGGCCGAGCAGCTGCTCGTCGCGCTTGAGGCGTTCGATCGCGGCAACCACACGCACGGCGCCGACTACCTGCTGACGGGGTTACTGAAAAACCCTTCTGGCCAGAGCTGGCATGGCAGCGCGACGCGCGGCTTGCCGTACTACCGGGTCGGCAAGGGTGGCGCGATCTCGGCACGTGTTGTCGAGCAGGCCGTGACGCGCCAAGTGGCCGTGGATCTCGAGTCGCCGGCGTTCGTCGCCGGCATGAACGCGGCGCTGAAGGCGCAGTTCGACGATCGGCGCCGGGACGACGCACTGCCGGCGCTGCGGAAGGAGATGGCCGACCTCGAGCGCCGTATCGCGCGCCTGACCGAAATGCTGTCCGACACGTCGACGCCGGACCCGCTGCTGCGGCAGATGGAGAAGCACGAGGCACGACGCCTCGAGATCGTTCCGGAGATCCTGGACCGCGAGGAAGCCGCCCGCGACGTCGGAAAGGTGACGTCGATGACGAACACCCAGGTGGCGCGCCTGATGCGCAGCTTGCGGGAGGAGATGGAGTCGCTCGATCGCGACCGCCTGCGCGAATTCCTGGCCGGCCTGGTCGAGCAGATCGTGCTTGACGCCGCGGCTCAGACCTTCGTCGTGACCTACCGGCTGACGGCCGCAACGCGGGTTAGATTGGCGTCCCCAGCGGGATTCGAACCCGCGTACCTACCGTGAAAGGGTAGTGTCCTAGGCCTCTAGACGATGGGGACTGCGTGGACCCGCGTACTGCGTCGTGTCGCGTCGAACTGCATGGTGCTGTCGTGCTGCAACAAGATCCGACGGCTTCGGTTGGTGGAGGTAAGCGGGATCGAACCGCTGACCTCTTGCATGCCATGCAAGCGCTCTCCCAGCTGAGCTATACCCCCGCACGAAGGGCGCGATTATATGCGAAAAGGGCGCGTCGTCCAGCGCGGCGGCCGTTGCCGCCGACGCCCCCGACCGACCCGAACCCGCGGCTGCCCGGGCGGGACGTCGGCCGGCGAAGCGCCTCAGGCTCGCAGCGCCTCGAGGCCGTCGCGGATGGCCTGCACGACCCGCTCGCGACCGAACAACGCGAGCGTCGCGTCGACCGACGGCGTCTCCTTCCGGCCGGCCACCAGCACCCGCAGCGGCACCGCGATCTGCGGCATCTTGAGACCGTGCGTCGCCAGCACGGCCTTCAACAGCGCCGCGACGTCCGCGCGCGTCCAGGCGGACGTCGCGGCTCGCACGGCGAAGTCGTCGAGCGCCGGGACGATCGCCGCCGGCACGTTTTCCGCCCGCAGCGCCGCATCGACGACGACTGCGCGGTAGAACAGCATCGCGGCGTCGGCGAGCTCCGCCAGCGTGTCGCAACGATCCTTCATCAAGCCGATCACCGCGGCCAGGTGCGCGGGCTCGGCCGTGCCGCCCCGCGCTTCGATCATCGGCTGCAACAGCGTCGCCAGCCGCGCGTCGTCGGCCGCCTTCAGGTAGTGATTGTTGACCCAGGCGAGCTTCTTCGGATCCCAGTGGGCGGCGCTCTTGACGAGATGCGCCGTGTCGAACCACTGCACCAGCTGCTCGCGACTGAACAGCTCCGCGTCGCCGTGGCTCCAGCCGAGGCGCGCGAGGTAGTTGACCATCGCCTCGGGCAGGTAGCCGTCGTCGCGATAGGCCAGCACGCTGACGGCGCCGCGCCGCTTGGACAGCTTCTGCCCGTCGTCGCCGAGGATCACCGGCACGTGGCCGAAGCGCGGCAGCGGCGCTGCGAGCGCCGCGAAGATGTTGATCTGCCACGGCGTGTTGTTGACGTGCTCGTCGCCGCGAAACACATGCGTGATGCGCATGTCCCAGTCGTCGACCACCACGCAGAAGTTGTAGGTCGGCACGCCGTCCGGCCGCACGATGATCAGGTCGTCGATCTCGTGATTGGCGATCGTGATCGGACCCTTGACCAGGTCGTCCCACGTGACGGCGCCGTCGAGCGGATTGGCGAAGCGGATCACCGGCGGCACGCCGTCCGGAATCGGCGGCAGCGCCTTGCCGGGCGCGGGCCGCCAGCGCCGGTCGTAGTGCGGCTTTTCGCCGCGCGCACGCTGGGCCTCGCGCATCGCCTCGAGCTCGTCGGGCGTGCAGTAGCAGCGATAGGCCGACCCGGTCGCCAGCATGCCGTCGACCACGGTGCGATAGCGGTCGAGCCGCTGCATCTGGAAGAACGGGCCCTCGTCGGCGTCGAGGCCGAGCCAGGCCAGGCCGTCGACGATCGCGGCGACCGCTTCCGGCGTGGAGCGGGCCACGTCGGTGTCCTCGATGCGCAACACGAAGGTGCCGCCGTGATGACGGGCGAACGCCCACGAGAAGATGGCGGTGCGCGCGGTGCCGAGATGCAGGAAACCGGTCGGCGACGGAGCGATGCGGGTGCGGACCTCGTTGGACATTCGGACCGTCTCGAAAGGATTGGTGCGGGGTCGACCCCCGCGCGGGCCATGGGTCCGACGGACTCCACGGGCGCCCCGGCGGCGAGGGGTCGCGATTTTACGGGAATGCCGCCCGGATCTCTCGACGAACCGTCCCACGCAGGCCGCCGGCGCTCGACTAGAGTGTGGCAGCGGACGGCACCGCGTCCGCTTCGCAGCCTACCTTCTGTCCATCATGCCCGTCGCCTTCTGCGCCGCCGATCCCTGCCGACCGATCCGCGTCTCGTGAAAACGAGGATCCTGGTCCCGCTCGTCGCGCTGGCCGGCCTCGCCTGCGTTGCCGCGGCAGCGGCCGATGTCGAACCGGTCGCCCGGCTCATCGTGCGCTTTCGCTCCGATGTCCCGAACCCTGCCGATGCGGCCTTCCTCGCGGCGCTCGCGCGGCGTGCGGACGTGGCCGGCATCGACCTGCTGCGTCCGATGTCCGGCGACGCGTACGTGCTGACGATGCGCTGCGCCGATGCGCGCGGTACGGTCGAGCGCGACCCGTGCGCGGCGGCGGTCGCCCGGCTCGCCGCGCTCGATGGCGTGGTGGCCGTCGAGATCGACGGTCGCGTCCGTCATCGATGAACGCAACGAGCCTGTCATGCTGCGTATCTCGCGCCCCGCCCGGTCGTGGCCGTCAGACGCCGTCGACGATTCGCTGAAAGGTTTCCCGTGACCTCATCCCGACCCCACCGCCTCCTCGCCCTGTTGATGCTCGCCGGATCGCTCGCGCTTCACGCCGCCCACGCGCAGCAAGTCACCCGCATGCCGCAGCACACCGCGCAGTCGACCGACCGCATCATCGTCAAGCTGAAGAGCGCCTATCGTCCGGAGACGCTGCGCGATCAGCCGGTGCGGGCGATGGCGGTCGAGCAGGTCGGCAACCTGTCGGGCCGGGCTGGCGTCGCGTTGCGCGCGGTACGACCCATGTCCGGCGACGCGCAGGTGCTCGCGCTGCCGCGGGCGATGCGCAACGAAGCCGTCCAGTCGGTGGTGGATCGCCTGCGCGCCGATCCCACCGTCGAGTTCGCCTACGTCGACGCCCGCGAGCGCCTGATGGCCGTGCCCAACGACCCGTTGTTCGCGCAGCAGACCTACCTGCAGGCCCCCGGCGTCGCCCCGCTCGCCGCGTCGCTCAACGCGCCCGTCGCCTGGGACATCACGCAGGGCACGCCGACCGCGGTGATCGCGATCGTCGACGCCGGCGTGCGCTTCGACCACCCCGACCTCGCCGGCCGCCTGCTGCCCGGCTACGACTTCGTCAGCGCCGACTGCTCGCTCGGCACGACCGGTTGCACGACCGCGAACCAGTTCTCGAGCGCCAACGACGGCGACGGCCGCGACGGCGATCCGTCCGATCCGGGCGACTGGGTCAGCGCGTCCGATGTCGCGTCCAACCCGGTCTTCGCCGGTTGCGATACCGAAGACTCGTCGTGGCACGGTACGCACATCGCGGGCATCGTCGGCGCCATCGGCAACAACCAGCTCGGCGTGACCGGACTGAACTGGAACGCGACCCTGCTGCCGGTGCGCGTCGCCGGGAAATGCGGCGGGTATCAGTCGGACGTCGTCGACGGCATGCGCTGGGCCGCCGGCTTGCACGTCCCCAACGTGCCGAACAACACGCGCCCGGCCCGGATCGTCAACATCAGCCTCGGCAGCGCCGGCACGTGCGCGGCGTCGGCCTACAACCAGGCGGTGATCGACGTGCTCGGTACCGGCGCGATCATCGTGGCGGCCGCCGGCAACGAGGACTCGGTGCCGATCCTGCCGTCGGCCTGTCCGGGCGTCATCTCGGTCGGTGGCGTGCGGGGTGACGGCACTCGCACCGTGTACAGCAACAGCGGCGGCAACCTGACGATCATGGCGCCGGCCGGCGACTACACGTCGGCCACCAACGATCGCATCGCATCGACCAACAACGCCGGGCGCACGACGCCGGTCCCGTACACCTCGGCGGGCTACTACGTGAGCCTTGCCGGCACCAGCTTCGCGACGCCCATCGTCAGCGGCGTCGTCTCGCTGATGGTCTCGGCCAATCCGTCGATCACGTCGTCGCAGGTGATCGCCATCCTGCAGAGCACGGCGCGCGCCTTCACCAGCGTGGCGGGCTACGCCACCTGCGTGCCGGGCGGTACCAACAATGCCGACAACGCGGTTCCGTGCAACTGCACGACGGCGGCCTGCGGCGCCGGCTACGTCGACGCGGGCGCCGCGGTGACGCGTGCCTACGTGCTGGGCGGCGGCACGTACGAAGCGCCGGGGCAGCTGGTTGGCGACTTCATCGCGGCCAATGTCGGCGATGACGGCCTGTACGTGGGCTACGCCGGCAGCGGAGATTTGTTCGCGCCCGGCGTCGCGCTCGACGTGCACGCGCGCGGCGGCGTGCTGCCAGGTTTCGACGCCCATCTCGAGACGCCCTCCCAAGTCACGATCACGAGTCCGACGAGCGGGGCGCTCACGGCGGGCAGCAATCTCGCGTTCACGTGGCAAGGCTCGTCCGCGGGGTTCGTGG
>CAHJXF010000011.1 GCA_903644065.1 Betaproteobacteria bacterium | reverse complement strand
CGCGCGTCGCTTCGCATCGCGCCCCATGCGGTCGGCCCGATCGACTTTCCCGAGGAACTGCCCGTCTCGTCGCGACGCGACGAGATCGCCGCCGCGATCCGCGACCATCAGGTCGTGATCGTCAGCGGCGAGACCGGCTCCGGCAAGACGACGCAGCTGCCCAAGATCTGCCTGTCGATCGGCCGCGGCATCGGGGCCGGCGGCAGCGGGCTGATCGGCCACACCCAGCCGCGCCGGCTCGCTGCCACCGCGACGGCGCGCCGCATCGCCGACGAGCTCCACTCGCCGCTCGGCGAGCTCGTCGGCTTCAAGATCCGCTTCCACGATCGTCTGTCGCCGGGCGCGTCGATCAAGCTGATGACCGACGGCATTCTGCTCGCCGAGACGCAGGGCGACCCGCTGCTGTCGGCCTACGACACGATCATCATCGACGAGGCGCACGAGCGCAGCCTCAACATCGACTTCCTGCTCGGCTACCTGAAGCGCCTGTTGCCGCGCCGGCCCGACCTGAAGCTGATCGTGACGTCGGCCACGATCGACGCGCAGCGCTTCGCGCGTCATTTCGGCAGCGACCTGGCGCCCGTGCCCGTGATCGAAGTTTCCGGGCGCCTGTATCCGGTCGAGCTGCGTTATCGGCCGGTGATGGCCGGCGAGGCACGCACGAGCCCGAAGCCCGCGGCGAAGCCGGCGGAGCCCACGCGCCGCGACCAGGCGGCCGACGAGCGCTCGATGATCGATGCGGTGGTGGACGCGGTGGACGAGCTGGCCCGGGTCGGCCCGGGTGACGTCCTGGTCTTCTTTCCCGGCGAGCGCGAGATCCGCGAGGCGGCCGCCGTCCTGCGCGGCCACCATCCACCGCACACCGAGATCCTGCCGCTGTTCGCGCGTCTGTCGTCCGAGGAGCAGGAGCGCGTGTTCAAGCCGTCCGGTGCGCGCCGCATCGTGCTCGCGACCAACGTGGCCGAGACGTCGCTGACGGTGCCCGGCATCCGCTACGTGGTCGACACCGGCAACGCGCGCGTCAAGCGCTACAGCTACCGCAACAAGGTGGAGCAGTTGCGCAGCGAGGCGATCAGCCGCGCGGCCGCCAACCAGCGTGCCGGCCGCTGCGGTCGCGTCGCGGCCGGGGTCTGCGTCCGCCTCTACGACGAGGCCGACTTCGAGTCGCGCCCGGCCTACACCGACCCCGAGATCCTGCGCTCGTCGCTCGCCGCCGTCATCCTGCGCATGAAGACGCTGGACCTGGGCGAGGTCGAGGACTTCCCGTTCATCGAGCCGCCGCCGCCGCGTGCCATCACCGACGGCTACCAGCTGCTCGACGAGCTGGGCGCCATCGACGAGGCGCGCGAGCTGACGACCATCGGCCGGGAGCTCGGCCACCTGCCGCTCGACCCGCGCATCGCCCGCATGATCGTCGCGGCGCGCACGCAGGACTGCCTGGGCGAGATGCTGGTCCTGGCCAGCGCGCTGTCGATCCAGGACCCGCGCGACCGGCCGGCCGACCAGCGCGAGGCCGCCGACGAGGCGCATCGCGCGTTCGTCGACGAGCGCTCCGATTTCCTGTCCGACCTGAAGCTGTGGGACTGGTACGCCGCGGCCGCGGGCGATGCGCCGTCGGACCACGAGCAGCGCCGCTCGCAGCGCCAGTTGCGCGACCTGTGCCGTTCGCGCTTCGTCTCGCCGCTCCGCATGCGCGAATGGCGCGACGTCCATCACCAGCTCGCGACCACGGTCGCCGAGCATCGCTGGCACGTGAACACGGCCCCGGCGACGTACGAGCAGATCCACAAGGCGTTGCTCGCCGGCCTGCTCGGCAACGTCGGCATGCGCACCGACGACGAGCAGTCCCCGCAGCAGCCGACGCCGCAAGCCGCCCAGTACCTCGGCGCCCGCGGCATCCGCTTCACGATCTGGCCGGGCTCGGCCCTCGCCCGGAAGGGGACCAGGACGCGCTGGGTGATGGCCGCCGAGCTGGTCGAGACGCAGAAGCTCTTCGCGCGGAAGGTCGCCCGCATCGAGCCGGAGTGGGTCGAGGCGGTCGGCGCCCATCTGCTCAAGACGTCACACGGCGACCCGCACTGGGAGAAGAAGCCGGCCGCGGTGATGGTGATGGAGCGCGGCACGGTGCACGGACTGCCGGTCTACGCGCAGCGCCGCGTCGACTACGCCAGGTTCGAGCCGCGTCATGCGCGCGAGATCTTCCTCCGCGACGGGCTGGTCGAGTCGATGCTGCACCGGGACGGCCCGCAGACCGCGCCTTACGAGCCGCGCGATCCGGTCGCGGCGCGCATGCTGGCCCACGACCGTCGGCAGGTCGCGGCCGTCGAGGAGCTAGAGCATCGCACCCGGCGTCCGGACGTGCTGGTCGACGCCGACCTGCTGGTCCGTTTCTGCGACGAGCGCGTGCCGGCCGACATCGCGAGCGGCGCGTCGTTCGAGGCCTGGTACCGGAAGGCGTCGAGCGACGACGGACGCTTGCTGTACCTCGACCGCGACGAGCTGATGCGCCACGAGGCTGCGGGCGCGGGCAGCGACGCCTTTCCGAAGACGCTGACCTCGGGCGGCATCGCGTTCGCCCTCGACTACCTGTTCGATCCCGGCACGCCGCGCGACGGCGTGACGATGACCGTGCCGCTGTACGCGCTCAACGTCGTGGATGCGGCGCGCTGCGAATGGCTGGTGCCCGGCATGCTGAAGGACAAGGTGCAGACGCTGCTGAAGTCGCTGCCGCAGAAGCTGCGGCGCCACGTCGTGCCGCTGCCCGACTACGCGCAGGGCTTCGTCGAGCGCAGCGCGGCCGAGGGCTCGCTGGTCGACGCGCTGATCGCCGACCTGCGCGACCAGCGCGGCCTGCCGGTGCAGCCGGGCGACTTCCGTCCGGAGGTCGTGCCGGTGCACCTGCAGATGAACCTGCGCATCGTCGACGAGCACGGGCGGCAGCTGGCGATGGGTCGCCATCTCGCTGCGCTGCGGATGGAACTCGGCGACCGGGCGCGCCGCCAGTTCCAGGACGCGTTCGCGAAGGCGGGACCGGTCGTCGCGAGCGGTGACCGGAGCGATGCGACCGCGCCGTCGAACGCCTCGTCGAACGCCTCGACCGGCGCGACGATCGTGCGCGAGCTCGACGACGAATTCGTCGACTGGTCCTTCGGCACCCTGCCCGAACTGCTCGAGGTGCGTCGCAAGGGACTGGTGCTGATCGGCTATCCGGCGCTGGTCGACCGCGGCCGTCATGTCGCGCTCGAGGTCTTCGACGATCCGCACGAGGCGGCGCGGGTCCATCGTGGCGGGCTGGCGCGCCTGTTCCGCCTGCAGCTGCACGAGCAGATCCGTTTTCTCGAGAAGCATCTGCCGGACATGACGCGCATGGCGATGCAGTTCATGTCGCTCGGCACGGCCGACGAGCTGCGCGACCAGATCGTCGGCGCGGCGGTCGAACGATCGTGTCTCGCGGACCCGCTGCCGACCGATGCGGCCGCCTTTGCGGCCCGAAAGGACGAGAGCCGGTCGCGCATCGTGCTGCTGGCCAATGAAGTCGCGCGGCTGGCCGGCACGATCCTCGACCAGCACCAGGCGGTCGCGAAGAAGTTGCCGGCGCTGAGGACGAGTCCGGCGGCGCTGGCCGACGTCGAGGCCCAGCTGTCGCGGCTGGTCGGCAAGCGCTTCGTCGCGACGACGCCCGCGGCCCGGCTGTCGCACGTGCCGCGCTATCTGAAGGCGATCGCGTTGCGCGTCGACAAGCGGGTCGCCGATCCGCGTCGCGACGACGAGCGCATGGCCGAGTTGGCGCCGTTGCTGAAGGCCTGGCAGCGCGCCGACGCACAACGCAAGGGCGTGGCCGACGAGCGGCTCGACGACTTCGGCTGGCTGCTCGAGGAATTGCGGGTCGCGCTGTTCGCGCAGGAGCTGCGCACGCCGATGCCGGTGTCGGTCAAGCGGCTGCAGAAGGTATGGGACAGCCTGTCGCGCTGACGCGTCATCGCGCCGGACGCGGCGCGCGTTGTTGCCGGGCGGCCGCGCCGCATGACGCGAGATCCGCCGCCCCCTAGAATTCGTCCCATGACCCGTCCCTCCCGCCTCGCTCGTCTTGCTGGTGCAGCTCGTTCAGCTCGTTCAGCTGGTGCAGCTCGCTTCTCCCGCATCGCCCGTTCGATCTGCGGCGCCGCCGCGTTGTCGCTGGCGGTGGGCGCCTTCGCGGCCACGCCCGACGACCGCGTCCTGATCGTCCTCAACAGCGGCGACGCGACGGTCTCGCTGGTCGATCCGGTGACGCTGAAGACGGTGCGCACGCTGGACACCGGCAAGGAGCCGCACCACCTGATGCCGACGCCCGACGGCAAGGCGCTGATCGTCGCCAGCTCGGCGGGCAACAGCCTGACGTTCCTCGACGTGCGGACCGGCGCGGTGCAACGCGTCGTGCGCGGCATCGACGACCCGTACCAGCTCGCGTTCTCGCCGGACCGCAAGTGGTTCGCCGTCACCTGCCTGCGGCTCAATCGCGTCGACCTCTACGAAGCCGACGGCTTCAAGCTCGTCAAGCGCATCCCGATCGGCAAGCTGCCCAGCCACATCGCCTTCTCGGGCGACAGCTCGATGCTGTTCGTGACGCTGCAGGGCTCCGACGAGATCGCCGGCATCGACGTCGCGGGGCAGGCCGTGCGCTGGGTGATGCCGGTCGGCAAGCTGCCGGCCGGCATCGCGCTCACGCCCGACGACAGGCTGCTGATGGTCGGCATCATGGGCGAGAACTACGTCGACGTGATCGACTGGCGCACGCGGAAGTCGGTGGCGCACGTGGTCACCGGCAAGGGTGCGCACAACTTCCTGCCGATGGGCGACAAGCGCCGCGTGCTGGTCTCCAACCGGGTCGACAACACCGTGTCCATCGTCGACATGGCGACCTGGACCAAGCTCGAGGACATCAAGGTGCCGGGCGGCCCCGACTGCATGGAGCTGACGGGGGACGGCAAGACGCTGTACGTGACGTCGCGCTGGATCAAGCAGGTCAGCGTGGTCGACCTGGCGCAGAAGGCGGTGGTCGCGCAGGCCGCCGTGGGTCGCTCGCCGCACGGCATCTACTTCGACAGCCATGCGACGCGCTAGGCGCTCGCGGCGCGCCGTCGCGGCGTCGTTGCTGATCGGCGCCATCGTGTCGACGGTCGCGGACGCGAGGTCGCTCGCGTCGGGCGGGCAGGGCGCGGGCCGTTGCCCGGACGGTCGCGAACCGATCTATCTCACTTTCGACACCGGCAGCGAGAGCCAGGCGACGCTGATCCACGACTTGCTGCTGAAGCATCGCATCCAGGCCACCTTCTTCCTCGCCAACGAGAAGTCGGTGCGCGGCGACTGGTCGCTCGACGACACGTGGGCCCCGTACTGGAAGACGCTGGTCGCCGAGGGCCATGCGTTCGGCACCCACACCTTCGACCACGTCTACTACCGCGGCGACCAGGGGACGGACCGCGTGACCGTCCGGCCGCAGTTCGGCGCGCAGGCCGGCCGGACGATGCAGTGGACCGCGGGGCAGTACTGCGCCGAGCTCGACCGCGTCGCGGTGCGCTTCAAGGCGCTGACCGGCGCCACGCTCGATCCGCTGTGGCGCGCGCCCGGCGGCAAGACGTCGCCCCGGCTGATCGCCTTCGGCAAGTCGTGCGGCTACCGGCACGTCGGCTGGAGCGACGCGGGTTTCCTCGGCGACGAGTTGCCGAGCGAGCGCTATTCGAACGCGATGCTGCTCGAACGCGCGCTGCGGACGCTCAAGGCCGGCGACGTCGTGCTGGCGCATCTCGGCATCTGGTCGCGCACGGAGCCGCTGGCGCCGATCCTCGACCCGCTCGTCACCGAGCTGGAGGCGCGCGGCCACTGCTTCGCGACGTTGCGCGATCGACCGGCGGAGCGCGCGCTGTGAGCGCCGTGATCGACGCCGCCGTGCAGGCGTTCGCCGCGGTCCAGAGCTGGATCTTCCTGACCATCGTCGAGCCGCTGCTGTTCCGCTTCGACGGCGCGGGCGTGATGGAGGAAGCCTACGACGGCATCGAGTTCTTCCTGCTCGGCCTGGTGCAGATCGCGATGCTCTACGCCATCCTGCGGCCGCTCGAAGCCTGGCGGCCCGCGGAGCGCTGGACCCACCGTCGCGACGTGGGCGTCGACGTGCTGTACACGTTCCTGCATCGTCTCGGCCTGTTCTCGCTCGGCCTGTTCTTCGTGCTCGATCCGGCGGTCGACGCGCTGGCCGGCCATCTGCGCCTCGAAGGCATCGCCGGCTTCAACCTCGACGACCTGTGGCCCGGCGTCACGTCGATCCCGCTCGTGGCGTTCGCGCTGTATCTGCTGGTCCTCGACCTGGCCAACTACTGGATCCACCGCGGCCAGCACCGGCTGCGCTGGTGGTGGGCGCTGCACAGCCTGCATCACAGCCAGCGACAGATGTCGCTGTGGGCCGACGATCGCAACCACCTGCTCGACGACCTCGTGCGCGACGGCCTGTTCGCGTCGATCGCGGTCGTGATCGGTGTGCAGCCCGGGCAGTTCGTGCTGTTGCTGATCGCGACGCGCAGCGTGGAGACGCTGCAGCACGCCAACCTGCGCTTGTCGTTCGGCCGCTGGGGCGAGCGCCTGCTGGCGTCGCCGCGCTTCCATCGCCGCCATCACGCGATCGGCGACGGCCACGAAGGCGCCTATCGCGGTTGCAACTTCGCGGTGCTGTTTCCGCTGTGGGACGTGCTGTTCGGCACCGCCAACTTCGAGCCCGGCTATCCGGCGACCGGCATCCGCGACCAGCTCGACAGCGACGGTCGGGCCGGGCGCGACTACGGTCGCGGCTTCTGGGCGCAGCAGTGGCTCGGACTCAGACGACTGGTGGGCCGCTGATCAGGTGCACGCGCCGGGTCGGGAGGCGCGACTGCGGTAACGTGGTGCGATGAACGACATCCTCCGCGCGCTCGGCCGCGCCCTCGTCAGCCAGTTCCATCCCCGCATGCTGTGGCTCGCCGTCTGGCCGTTCCTGGTCGCGCTGGTCGGATGGGGGGTGGTCGGCCTGGTCTTCCGGCGCAGCGCGATCGCCTGGCTCGAGGGCGCCCTCGGCACGTCGTTCGTCGGCGGCTCGATCGATACCGGCTTCGGCTGGATCGGCGTCGACAGCGGGATCGCCTTCGTCGCCGGCCTGATCTACCTCGGTTCCCTGTTCGCGCTGATGGTGCTGACCGCGTTGCTGATCATCGCCACCGTCGCGATGCCCGCGGTCGTCGATCATGTCGGCGGGCGCGACTACCCGCTGCTGGCGCGTAAGGCCGGCGGCAGCTACCTGGGCAGCCTGGGCAACGCGACGTGGGTCGCGCTGGTGTTCCTGGTGGGCTTCGTCGTCACCGTCCCGCTGTGGCTGATCGCGCCGCTCGCGGTGATCGTGCCGCTGCTGTGGTGGGGTTGGGCGACGGCCCGCATGTTCCGTTACGACGCGCTGGTGGTGCACGCCAGCAGCGAGGAGCGGACCACGCTGGTCGCGCGGCACGGCAAGGCGTTTCTCGTCATCGGCATCGTCGTCAACCTGCTCAACTTCGTGCCACCGCTCTTCTTCCTGGTGCCGATCCTCGGCGGCCTCGCTTTCACGCACTACGCGTTGCGGGCGCTCGAGCGCCTGCGGCTGGAGCGCAGCGAGACCGGCACCCCGTTCGACGCCCGGGTGACGGCATGAGCAATTCGGCGGGGCAGGGGGACGGCAAGCGCTTCGGCGTCGTCGTCGTCGGCGACGAGATCCTCTCGGGGCGGCGGACCGACAAGCACATGTCGAAGGTGATCGAGCTGCTCGCGGCGCGGGGCCTCGAGCTGTCGTGGGCCCGATACGTCGGCGACGACCGCGACGCCATCGCGGCGGTGTTGACCCGCACGTTCGCGGGCGACGACATCGTGTTCGTCACCGGTGGCATCGGCGCCACGCCCGACGACCAGACGCGGCAGGCGGCGGCGCAGGCGCGCGGCGTCGACATCGCGTTGCATCCCGAGGCGGAACGGTTGATCCGGCAGCGCATCGAGAAGATGAACGCCGAGTCGGACGATCCGTTGCCGCTCGATTCGGCCGAGCACCGGCAGCGCATGCGGATGGGCGAGTTCCCGGTCGGGGCCGCCATCGTGCCCAACCCGTACAACCAGATTCCCGGCTTCTCGCTCGACGATCATCACTTCGTGCCGGGCTTCCCGGTGATGGCCTGGCCGATGCTCGAGTGGGTACTCGACACCCGTTACGCCGACCGCTTCCATCACGCACCGCGAGCCGAGCGCTCGGTGCTGGTCTACGACATGCCCGAGTCGCGCGTCACGCCGCTGATGGAGCGCCTCGAGGCGGGGTTCGACGGCGTGCGGGTGTTCAGCTTGCCCTCGGTGGGCGATCCGGCGGCGGTCGGCCACGCCGAGCCCCGCCTCGCGATGCGCGCCGAACGGCACATCGAGCTCGGCGTCAAGGGCCCGGCGAATCGCATCGACGGCGCCTTCGCCGCGATGGAAAGCGGACTGCGCGAGATCGGCGCCCGCTTCGTCCGTCCGGAGCCGTGACCGCCGTCGACCCGCGCTCGGCGCTCGTTCTTTTCTCGGGCGGCCAGGATTCCACGACCTGCCTCGCATGGGCGCTGGAACGCTACGCGAAGGTCGAGACGGTGGGCTTCGATTACGGCCAGCGCCATGCCGTCGAACTTTCGTGCCGCGGCCCGGTGCGAGACGCGATGCGGCGGCTGTCGCCGCGCTGGGCGGAACGCCTCGGCGACGACCATCTGCTCGACGCGTCCGTGCTCGCGCGCATCGGCGCCACCGCGCTCACGACCGAGGCCGCGATCGGATTCGACGCCGAGGGTCTGCCCAACACTTTCGTTCCCGGGCGCAACCTGTTGTTCCTGATCCTGGCGGCCGCGGTCGCGGCGCGTCGCAATCTGACCATTCTGGTCGGCGGCATGTGCGAGACGGATTTCTCCGGCTACCCCGATTGTCGCGACGACGCCGTCAAGGCGATGCAGGTGGCACTGAACCTGGGCATGAACCGGCGCTTCGCACTCGAAACGCCGCTGATGTGGATCGACAAGGCGGCGACCTGGCGCCTCGCCGCGACCCTCGGCGGCGCGGCGCTCGTCGCGCTGGTCCGGGACGAGACGCACACCTGCTACCTCGGCGACCACCGGACGCGGCACGGCTGGGGTTTCGGCTGCGGGACGTGTCCCGCCTGCCTGCTGCGTGCGCGGGGCTACGCGGCGTGGAGGGGCGACCCTGAGGGGCAGAGCGGATAAAAAAAAAGCCCGGACCGTCGCCGGCCCGGGCTGAAGGCATGCCGTTCCGAAGAAGCGAGCGATGCCGAGGAGACAACGTCGGTGCGCGCGAAGCGCGGCACCAGATGCGCTAGGAATTTCAGACCGGCGGTTCGAACCACCGGTCCCATTAACTAAGCAACAAGCGTGCCGATTTTGCGGTGGCCCGACCGGTCAGCGGCGATTCACTTCTTGGCGCGCGACGCCGTCTTGACCGCGGCGTTGGTCGCGGCCGCGACGTTCGCTTCCGTCATCTCGACGGCCTGCTTGGTGGCCTTCGACAGGCTGTCGTAGGCCGAACTGGCCGCGGCGACGGCCGACTTCATCATCGCGACCGCGGTTTCCGAGCCGGCCGGCGCGTTCTTCGCGGCGCTGTCGATCATCGCGACGAACTTCGTGTTCGCGTCGGCCAGTTGCGCCTCGGCGACCTTCGTGAACTCGGCTTGCGTCGAGGTGGCGATGTCGTACATCAGGCGCGAATAGGCGACGGCCTTCTCGGCGGCCGGCTGGAGCTGCTGTGCGTTCCAGGTCAGCAGTTCCTGCGGGTCCTTCACGCCCATCACGGCACGCGCCTTGTCGGCGGATTCCTGCAGGTTGGCCTTCGCGACGTTGAGGTTCAACGCGACGATCTTCTCCACGCCGCTGAAGGCGGTCTGCGACAACGCGAACAGCGTCTCGAGGTTGGCCTGGTAGGCGGCTGTGAACTGCTCGGGGCTGATGGGGGTGATCGGGTTGGGGGTGGTCATGACATCTCCGTGGTTGGTCTCTGGTGTGGTCCTGGTGGTACGAGCGGCGACCCGGCAGAGCGTGCATGCCGTCGGACCTTGCGGATCGGCAGGCGACTCACGGCTATGTTGCATCGCAGCAAATCGGGATATTAGGGCAGACTCCCTCGAAGTCAAGCGTTTCGGAACGGTGCCGACGCACCGCACGGGTCATGAAGGCGTTCTACAGCGACGAATACGTGCTGCCGTTGCCCGAGGGCCATCGCTTTCCGATGCGGAAATACCGGCTGACCCGCGACCTCGCGCTCGCGCGGGTGCCGACGCTCGAGCTGGTCCGGCCCCGACCCGCGTCGCGCGACGAACTGCTGCTGGCCCATACCGCCGCCTATGTCGACGCCGTGTGCGACGGCACCCTGTCGGCGCGCGAACAGCGCGAGATCGGCTTTCCGTGGTCCGAGGCGATGGTCGAGCGATCGCGCCGCTCGGTCGGGGCCACGCTCGGCGCGGCGCGCGTCGCCGTCGACGAAGGCATCGCCGTCAATCTCGCAGGCGGCACGCACCACGCGTACGCGGACCGGGGCAGCGGCTTTTGCGTATTCAACGACGTCGCGGTCGCCTGCCGCTCGATGGCGCGGGCAAGCATCGCCGACGGCCGCGTCGCACCGTCGATCGCGGTCATCGATCTCGACGTGCATCAGGGCAACGGCAACGCGTCGATCCTCGCCGACGACCCCCACGTGTTCACGTTGTCGTTGCACGGCGAGAAGAACTTCCCGTTCCGGAAGGAAGCCGGTTCGCTCGACGTCGGTCTGCCGGACGGGTGCGGCGACGACGACTATCTCGCCGCCCTCGACGACGCGCTCGACACGCTGGTCCGGCGGTTCGAGCCCGACTTCGTCTTCTACCTCGCGGGCGCGGATCCCTACGCGGGCGATCGCCTGGGTCGGCTCGCGCTCACGATCGAGGGACTGGCCGCACGCGACCGTCGGGTGTTCGACTTCGCGGCGGCGCGCCGGCTGCCGGTCGCGATGGCCATGGCGGGCGGCTACGGCCGGGTGATCGAGGAGACGGCCGCGATCCATGCGCAGTCGGTCGCGATCGCCGCCGGCTACATCGCTCGTTATGCGACGTCGCCGGAACGCGGCGGCATCGTCGCGGACGCCGCATGAGCAGCGTGGTCGATCGTCCGACCGCGATCGAGCCGGCGGACAGCGCGTGGCTCCGCGCGACGCCGGCCGTCTTCGTCCTGATCTGGAGCACCGGCTTCATCGTCGCCAAGTTCGGTCTGCCGTATTCGTCGCCGCTGTGGTTCCTCAACCTGCGCTTCGTCGGCGTCCTCGCGGTCCTGCTGATCGCCATGCCGTTCGTCCGCGTTCCCTGGCCGCCGCTGCGCCTCGTGCGGCACATCGCGTTGTCCGGCGTGCTGCTGCAGGCCGGCTATCTCGGCGGCGTGTGGGTCGCGATTTCCGAAGGCATGCCGGCGGGCCTCGCCGCGCTGATCGTCGGGCTGCAGCCGGTACTGACGGCCTTCGTCGCGCCGGCGATCGGGGAACGTGTCAGCGGACGGCAATGGATCGGTTTCGCGCTCGGCTTCGTCGGGGTGTTCATGGTCGTGCTCGACCGCATCACGCTGATCGCGTTGCCGGTCGCGAGCGTGGTGCTGGCGATCGTCGCGCTGCTGTCGATCACCACCGGCACGCTGTACCAGAAGCGCCGCTGCCCGAGCTTCGACCTCCGCGCGGGGACGCTGATCCAGTTCACGGCATCGCTCGCCGTCACCGTGCCGCTCGCGCTCCTGTTCGAGACCTGGCAGGTGCGCTTCACGCCGCAGTTCCTCGGCGCGCTGGCGTGGTCCATCCTGGTGCTGTCGATCGGCGGCATGGCGTTGCTGTTTCCGCTGCTTCGACGCGGCGAGGCGACCCGGGTGTCGAGCCTGTTCTATCTCGTGCCGCCGGTCACGGCGGTGATGGCGTGGATCGCTTTCGGCGAGCGCTTCAGCCATCGCGCGATGCTGGGCATGACCTGCGCCGTCGTCGGCGTCGCGCTGGTCGTCGTCCGCCGTCGCTGATCGTTCGCCGCCATCGATCGTTCGCTCCGTCGATCGTCCGCTAGCATGGCGGTCACTCTCGTCCTTCGACCCGCCCGAAATGAGCATCGCCACCCCGCAGCAAACCGCCGCCGTCGACGAGGCCATCACGTCGCGCCGCTCGATCCGCGCCTTTTTGCCGACGCCGGTCCCGCGCGCGGATATCCAGGCGCTCCTCGCGGTCGCGTCGCGAGCGCCGTCGGGCACCAACATCCAGCCGTGGAAGGTGACGGTGCTGACCGGCGAACCGCTGGCGACGCTGTCGCGGAAGATCCTCGCCGCCCACGACGACCCCGACTCGCAGAGCCTGCATACCGAGGAGTATCCGTACTACCCGAATCAATGGGCGTCGCCGTACGTCGAGCGGCGTCGCAAGGTGGGCTGGGACCTTTACGGACTGCTCGGGTTGAAGCGCGACGACAAGGCCGGCATGCATGCCCAGCACGGGCGCAACTACGCGTTCTTCGATGCGCCGGTCGGCCTGATGTTCACGATCGACCGGGTCCTCGAACTCGGCTCGTGGCTCGACTACGGCATGTTCCTCGAAGCCGTCATGGTGGCGGCGCGCGGGCGCGGCCTCGATACCTGTCCGCAGGCCGCGTTCAACCGCTTCCACGCCCTCATCGGCGAGCACATCGGCATGCCCGCAACCGAACGCTTCGTGTGCGGCATGAGCCTCGGCTACGCCGACCCGGCCCGCATCGAGAACTCGCTCGTCACCGAACGCGAGCCGGTCGACCGCTTCGTCCGTTTCCTCGATTGAAGCAGCGCCGGCCGCACCGCAGCGCGTGCGGCGATCCGCATTGACCATTCGTCGTACCGGCCGGTCGCGACCGGCGCCGAGGACTTCGCCATGTTGCTCTCCCGACCCGTCCATCGCATCGCCGTCATCCCGGGAGACGGCATCGGCAAGGAGGTGATGCCCGAGGGCCTGCGCGTCCTCGACGCGGCGGCCAAGCGTTTCGACCTAGCGTTCGAGCTGATACCGATCGAGTGGGCGAGCTGCGACTACCACGCGCAGCACGGGACGATGATGCCGCCCGACTGGAAGGCGCAGCTCGCCGGTTGCGACGCCATCTTCTTCGGCGCCGTCGGCTGGCCCGCGCTGGTCCCCGATCACGTCTCGCTGTGGGGCTCGCTGCTGCTGTTCCGGCGCGAGTTCGACCAGTACGTCAACCTGCGGCCGTGTCGACTGATGCCGGGCGTTCGCTCGCCGCTCGTCGACCGGCACGGCACGGCGCGCGCCGCCGGCGACATCGACTTCTACGTCGTGCGCGAGAACACCGAAGGCGAGTACTCGAGCATCGGCGGCCGCATGTACGAGGGCACCGATCGCGAGATCGTGCTGCAGGAGACGGTGATGAGCCGGGTCGGCGTCGACCGCATCGCGCGCTTCGCGTTCGAGCTGGCGGCGCGGCGACCGAAGAAGCACCTGACGTCGGCCACCAAGTCCAACGGCATCTCGATCACGATGCCGTACTGGGACGAGCGGATCGCCGCGATGGCGGCGCGGTATCCGGACGTGCGGGTCGATCGCTATCACATCGACATCCTCACCGCGCACTTCGTGCTGCACCCGGAATGGTTCGACGTCGTCGTCGCGTCCAACCTGTTCGGCGACATCCTGTCCGACCTCGGGCCCGCGTGCACCGGCACGATCGGCATCGCGCCGTCGGCCAACATCAATCCCGAGCGGCGCTTCCCGTCGCTGTTCGAACCGGTGCACGGCTCGGCGCCCGACATCGCCGGCCAGGGCATCGCCAACCCCATCGGGCTGATCTGGTCGGCCGCCTTGATGCTCGAGCATCTCGGCCACGCCGACGCCGGCGCCGCGGTACTGCGCGCGATCGAGGAGACGCTGGCCGACCCCGCCGCGCCGCGGACCCGCGATCTCGGCGGCGGCGCATCGACCGGCGAGGCCGGTCGCGCGATCGCCGAACGCCTGGAAGCGAACGCCGCCTGACGCGCATCCGGGTTCAAAAAAATCGTGGCGTTCGCGCTTTTCGCCACAGAAATCGTCGAGAATTCGCGTCAACGACCGGTTGTAGGTCGTTCATCTTGAACACGTTTCGATCGCGTTCTAAACTTGTGACATCGTTCAGGAGTGCCGGATGACCGCTGCTTTTCGTTCGCTCGCCCCACGTCTGCCCGCGTTGCTGCTGGCGGCGGTCGCCGTGTGGGGATCGGTGCCTGCGTCTGCGGCCGTGCGGCACGGGTCGTCGCTCGCCGTCGCGAAGGCACCCGTCAAGCGGATCAAGGTCATCCTGCCGGTCGCAGGGCATCACCGCAGGGCGCGGGGAGACGGCGACGTCGTCGGCCTGCATCGGGCGATCCTCCTGCAGGGCGGCCGCCACGGCAAGGGCCTGAAGCTGCGGAAGGTCTATGCGGTCATCCCCGCGCGGCCGTCCCTCGCGGCGACCCAGGGCCTGCGCCTCAACTCCGAAGCCATCGTCGGCGAGATCGAGGAGAACCTCGCGGTCAAGTCCAGCGTCGCGCTGGTCGTCGAGGAAGGCTCGCAGGACGTCCTCTTCTCGCGCAACACGAAGGTGGCGTTGCCCATCGCGTCGATCACGAAGCTGATGACGTCGCTCGTGGTGCTGGAGTCCAACCCCGCGATGGACGAGATGATCACCGTCACCAGCGAGGACCTCGACACCGAGAAGTTCTCCAGTTCCCGGCTGGCCGTGGGCACCACCTTGTCGCGTCGCGACCTGATGCACCTCGCGCTGATGTCGTCCGAGAACCGCGCGGCGCATGCGCTGGCGCGCAACTATCCGGGCGGCCTCGACGCGGCGATCGCCGCGATGAACGCGAAGGCGCGCATGCTCGGGATGACCCGCGCCGCGTTCCATGATCCGACCGGCCTGTCGAGCCGCAACGTCGCGAGTGCCGAGGACCTCGTCAAGCTGGTCGACGCGGCGTCGGGCAACGCGACGATCCGCGAGTTCTCGACCGATCCTAACTACAGCGTGCCGGTGGGCCGTCGCGTGCTGGCGTTCCACAACACCAATGCGCTGGTGGCCAACCCGGCCTGGGACATCGTGGTCCAGAAGACCGGCTACATCAGCGAGGCCGGCAAGTGCCTCGTCATGAAGGCGGTCATCGAAGGCCGCTCGGTCGTGATCGTGCTGCTGGATTCGTTCGGCAAGTTCACGCGCCTCGGCGATGCCAACCGCATCCGCCAGTGGATGGAGACGCAGTCCGTGCCCACCGATCCGATCGCGCGGCTCGTCAAGAAGACGTCCTGACGTCCTGACGACAGGCGGCCGGCGCTTTCGCCGGTGGCGTGCGATGCGGGCTGGAACGGGTCACCGATCGCTGTCGATCCGGTCGTATCGCCGCTCGCGCTGCCGGATCCTCGCGGGTTTGGGCAGGGGCGGCTCACCGCAAGTGCATCCACCGGTCTTCGACCGCTTCCCGGCGATCGACACCGTTGTTTTCGTGTGTCGCCTCGACCGTGCAGGAACGTTCGCCTCCGCCGAGCACGCCTCGACTGCGGCGCGGGCCTTTCGAGCAATCCCTACGGTTCTCGACTGATCGGTCCCCATCGTCGCATGGCGTCTTGGAGACGCCGGTCCTGCCCTTCAAATGCGTCGACCCTGCGGGCCGGACCTGCGGTGGCGCGGCCTGGCCGACCCGCGCAGGCCCGATGCCTGCACGATCGCTGGATGGGTGCGGTCGAGCGATACGGAGGGCGTCCTAGGTCCAGCGTTGTCGCGCTCCTGCGGTGCAGGTGTGATTTCTGCGGACAATCGAGGTTTTCCCCAAACGTCGGTGCCTCCATGAATGTATCGAACCGGTTTCGCCTCGGCTCCACGCTGATGACCGCCGCGCTGCTGTCGGCGTGCGCGTCGACGCCGAGGGTCGATGCCGAGTGGACCGATCCGAGTGCACCGCGCGCGAGCCTGATGCGCGGAGCCAACGTCCTCGTCGCCTGCGAAGCGCAGGACGTCGCGATCCGCAACGTGTGCCAGGAACGGCTGGCCGCCGAAGTCGCCGCGCGCGGTGCGACGCCGGTGATCGTTCCGTCGAATACGCCGGTGGTCCTCGATCGCGCGATCGATCCGCAACTGCTGCCGGCAGCGAGGACGGTGAACGCGAAGGCCGTGCTGGTCGTCACGCTGACACCGGCGACGACCGATGCGGGCGGCTCCGGCCTGTCGTTCGGTATCGGCGGCTTCGGCTTCGGGCGCGGCGGCGGCGGAGGTCTCGGCGTATCGGGGCCCGTGGGAGGACAGCGGGTCGAGACGGGCTTCGCCGCGAACGGCCGGGTCACCGACGTCTCGAGCGGCAGACTGGTGTGGACCGCCAGCGCGACCGCGCCACCGTCGACCGATCTCGGCGCGCAGTTCAGTGCGTTGTCGACCAGCGTGCTGAACTCGGCCGAAAAGGCCGGCGTGTTCTAGCCGCCGACGGCCGGCGCGAAGCTGTCGGCCCGAGCCATCGGCCAGAAGGTCTCGAAGACCTTCTGCTCGAAGCGACCCTCGGCGAGGCTGCCGACGCGGACGAACCGTGCGATGGTCGACAGCAGCCGCACCTCGTTTTGTGCCACGCGCCGCACGATGTGCTGCGGGCCGAGTTCGATGGGGTGCTTCAGCCCGGCGGCGGCGACCAGCTCGGCCAGCGCCCGCAACGTCTCGTCGTGAAAGCGGTGCACGCGCGTCGCCTTGTCCGGGACGACCAGCGCCCGCTGGCGCAGCGCATCCTGCGTGGCGACGCCGCTCGGACAGCGATCGGTATGGCATGACTGCGACTGGATGCAGCCGAGCGAGAACATGAAGCCGCGCGCGGAGTTGCACCAGTCCGCGCCGAGCGCCATCGTGCGCACTATGTCGAACGCGGTGACGATGCGGCCCGACGCGCCGAGGCGGACGTGCCGTCGCAAATCGAGCCCGACCAGCGTGTTGTGCACCAGCTGCAGACCTTCGAGCAGCGGCGCGCCGACGTGGTCGGCGAACTCCACCGGCGCCGCCCCGGTGCCGCCCTCGCCGCCGTCGACGACGATGAAGTCCGGCGTGATGCCGGTCTCGACCATGGCCTTCGCGATGGCGAAGAATTCCCACGGATGGCCGATGCACAGCTTGAAGCCGGTGGGCTTGCCGCCCGACAGGCGACGCAGGCGATCGACGAATTGCAACAGCCCGATCGGCGTCGAGAACGCCGGATGAGCGGCCGGTGACACGCAGTCCACGCCGGGCGGGACGCCGCGGGCGGTCGCGATCTCGATCGAGACCTTGGCGGCAGGCAGCACGCCGCCGTGGCCGGGCTTGGCGCCTTGCGACAGCTTGACCTCGATCATCTTCACCTGATCGTCGCTCGCGTTCGCGACGAAGCGCTCTTCGGAGAACGAACCGTCGTCGTCGCGGCAGCCGAAGTACCCCGAGCCGATCTCCCAGATCAGGTCGCCGCCGTACTCGCGGTGGTGGCGCGAGATCGATCCCTCGCCGGTGTCGTGCGCGAAGCCACCGAGCTTCGCACCCTGGTTCAGGGCGCGGATCGCGTTGGCCGACAGCGCGCCGAAGCTCATCGCCGAGATGTTGAAGACCGACGCGTCGTACGGCTTCGTCACGCCCGGCTTGTCGACGTAGCCGTCGGCCCGACCGGCATCGGCGACGCGACCGATGCGCACGCGGAAGTCGTGGTGCTGGATCGGCGCCGGCACGATCGAATGATTGATCCATTCGTAGCCGACCTGGTAGACGTCGAGCTGCGTGCCGAACGGGCGTTTGTCGAGTTCGCGCTTGGCGCGCTGGTAGACGATCGAGCGCTGGTTGCGCGAGAACGGCGTGGCGACCGTGTCGTCCTCGAACAGGTATTGGCGCAGTTCGGGCCGGATGGCCTCGATGAGAAAGCGGAAGTGGCCGATCAACGGATAGTTGCGCTGGATGGCGTGGCGCGTCTGGGCGAGGTCGCGCAGCCCGACGATCGTCAGCAGGCCGAGCACGGCCGCACCCGGCCAGAACCAGGGCGACCACGCCGTCGCCGCCACGCTTAAGACGAACAGCGCGGCGACGAGGCCGAAGGTCAGGAAGCGCGAGTGGTGCATGCGAGAGTTCCGTCGTGATCGAACGGCTATCGGCAGGCACGGGCGAAAGCATGAGTTCGCCACGCGAAGCGACCCCGCGTGCGTCGACGACCGTGGTCACGACGCCCGCAACGCATCGACGATTCGCATCCGCGCCGCCCGCCACGCCGGCAGGAAGCCGCCGACGAAGCCCATGAACAGCGCGAAGAACATCACCTCGCCGACGATGCCGCTGGTGATGCGAAAGCGGAAGGTCAGCTCCGAGAAGGTCTGGAAATTGACGGTCGACAGGCTCACCGTCGTCATCGCCAGCGCCGCGGCCAGCCCCACGACGCCGCCCGCCAGGCCCAGCACCAGCGCCTCGACGAGAAAGGCGATCAGGATCGAAGAACGCGGAAAGCCGAGCGCCCGGAGCGTGCCGATCTCGCCGGTGCGCGACGCCACGCTGGCGTACATCGTGATCATCGCGCCGACGATCGCGCCGATCGAGAAGATGATCGACAGCGTGGTGCCGAGATAGCCGATGAACTTGGCCAGCGACTCGGACTGCTCGGCGTAGAACTGCTTCTCGGGCTTGGCCTCGATGGTCAGCCGCGGGTCGCCTTCGAGTCGCGCGCGCACCGCGTCGTACTGCTGCGGGTCGGCGAGGCGGAAGATGACCGACGAATACGACTGCCGGCGAAAGCCCTGCATCAGCTGCTCGCCGTCGCCCCACACCTCCGAGTCGAACGCGCTGCCCCCGCCGTCGAAGATGCCGACCACGGTCCACTGGCGCTGCGCGAAGCGCAGGCTCTCGCCGAGCCCCGCCCCCGCGAAGCCGTGCGCGATGCTGCGGCCCGCGATGATCTCGGAGGTGCCGGGCCGGAACAGGCGGCCCTCGACGATGCGCACCTGCGGCCGCAGCTGCAGGCCCGCGGCGCTGGTGCCGCGCACGACGATGTTCGACGGCTTGTCGGCGTCGTCGGCGTTGCGCTTCCGCTTCGGCATGTTGATGACGGCGACCGGCTCCTTCGAGATCAGCTTCAGGCCGTCGGCGTCGGTGGCGATCTCGGGGCTGCTGTCGATCACCTGCGCCTGGTCGCGGCCCACGCTGCTCTGCACCTCCGAGGCCGAGGCCTTGCGGATGATCATCACGTTGTCCGGCTGGCCGGTCGCCACCAGCGTGGCGCGGATGCCTTCGGTCATCATCAGCACGCTCGCGAACACGAACACCACCAGCGCCATGCCGCTCGCGGTCAGCAGCGTGGTGACTTTCCGGGCGCAGACGTTGCGCCAGATGTACGCGAACGGAACGGCCGTCATCGCCGCGAGGCCACGCGCGCTTCACGCGACATGCCGCAGGCCCTCGACGATGCGGATGCGGCCCGCGCTCCAGGCCGGCCAGGCCGCGGCGACCAGGCCGATCACCGCGGCCGCGACCATCTGCAGGCCCACCGTCTCGCGCGATACGAAGAAGATCGGGAACAGGGTGCCCATCGTCTTCGCGAACGCGCTGGCGATCGGGAACGTGACGGCCACCGCCAGCGCGCCGCCCGCCAGCGCGATGAACAGCGATTCGCCGACGATCAGCCAGCCGATGAAGGCCGGGCCGAAGCCGAGCGCCTTCAGCGTCGCGTACTCGGACGTGCGCTCGCGCGCGGTCATCGCGATGGTGTTGGCCATCACGGCCATGATGATCAGGATGACGACGAACGACACGGCCTGGATGGCGACCAGGATCAGTTCGGTCATCGAGATGAAGCCGAGCTGGAAGGCTTTCTCGGTCTCGGTCAGCGTCTCGGCGAGCGAATTGCGGAACAGGCCGTCGAGCTGTTTCGAGACCGGCGCCGCGTCGTCGGGGTTGGCGAGCCGCTCGATGTAGAAGCCGACATTGTCGCCGGCGCGGCCGTAGCGTTGCTTGATCGTCTCGTTCAGGTACGCCCAATGGAAGAGGAACTGCGACTCGTCGGTCCTGGCATCGGCCCCGTCGTAGATGGCGCGCACCGTGAAGGTCCACGTGCCCGGGTAGATCGTGCCGCGCAGCGGCACCTGGTCGCCGAGCTTCCAGCCGTACTGCTCGGCGATCTTGCGACCGACCACCACGCCCTGCCGGTCGGCGAGGAAGGCTTTCTTGTCCGACGCGTCGACGAGGTACTCGGGATACAGGTCGAGGTAGGTGGCCGCGTCGACCGCGAACTGCGGGAAGAAGTTGCGCTCGTTGATGTAGACGCCGCCGAACCAGTTGCCCCACGACACGCCGTCGACGCCTTCGGTCTGGCGCATGCGCTGCGCGTAGTTGAGCGGCAGCGGGAACACCAGCGAGATCGAGTTGCGCGTGACGAGGCGGATCGACGACGTACCCTCGACGCCGGCGTACCAGGCGTCGACGATGGTGCGCAGCAGACCGAAGGCGCTGATCGCGACGATCAGCCCGACCATCGTCAGGCCGATGCGCAGCTTCTGGCGCATCGCGTTGCGGGTCAGGAGTTTGAGGACGAACATGGTGAGGTGCGTCTCGCCGGTCGAATCCGTCGGCTCCGTCGGCTCCGCGCTCGAAGCCGGTGGCCGTGTTCGCCGGACCGGGTCAGCCCTTCGGCTCGATGAAATCCCAGCGATTGCCGTACAGGTCCTCGAAGACCACGACGCGTCCGTAGACCTCGTCGCGCGGTTGTTCCATGAAGCGCACGTCGTGGGCCTGCATGCGCGCATGGTCGCCGGCGAAGTCGTCGGTGTGCAAGAACAGGAACACGCGCCCGCCGCCCTGCCGTCCCACGGCAGCGACCTGCTCGTCGCCCTTCGCCAGCGCCAGCAGGAAGCACGTGCCGCTCGAGCCGCGCGGCGCGACGCACACCCAGCGCTTGCCGGCGCCCATGTCGGTGTCCTCGAGCAGTTCGAAGCCGAGCGCCGTCGTGTACCAGCGGATCGCCTCGTCGTAGTCGCGCACCAGCAGCGCGACGGCGTGCAGGCGCTGCGTCATCGTTCGCTCGTCATCGTTCGCTCGTCATCGGTCGCTCTTCATCGTTCACTCTTCATCGGTCGGTCGGATCGGTCGCGCGGTCGTCATCGTTAGCTCCTCATCGTTAGCTCGTCATCGTTCGCTCATCGTTCTCGAGTCCCGACTCATCGCTGCGCCGCGTGCATCGTCGCCTGCAGGTCGGCCTGCCAGTCCGCGTCGCTGACCAGCACGCCCTTCTCGAGATGCACCATGCGCCGCGCGCGGCCGGCGGCCCGCGGGTCGTGCGTCACCATCACGATGGTCTTGCCGAGCTCGGTGTTGAGCTGGTCCATCAAGTCCAGGATCTCCTCGCCGGTGGTGCGGTCGAGGTCGCCGGTCGGCTCGTCGGCCACGATCAACGTCGGGTCCGCGATCAAGGCCCGGGCGATCGCGACCCGCTGCTGCTGGCCGCCCGACAACTCGTTCGGGAAATGATCGGCGCGGTCCGACAGCCCCACCATCTGCAGCGCGATCTCGACATGCTCCCTGCGTTCGCGGCGCGACAGGCCGGTCAGCAGCAGCGGCAGCTCGATGTTCTCGAACGCGTTCAGCACCGGCATCAGGTTGTAGAACTGGAAGATGAAGCCGACGTGCGCGGCGCGCCACGCGGCGAGGTCGGCGTCGCGCAGGTGCGCGATGTCGATGCCGTCGACGACGATGCTGCCCCCGGTGGGCTGGTCGATGCCGGCGATCAGGTTGAGCAGCGTGCTCTTGCCGGAACCCGAAGGGCCCATCAACGACACGAAGTCGCCGCGCGGGATGTCGAGGTCGAGGCCGAGCAGCACCGGCACCGCCTGTTCGCCGCGGATGTAGACCTTCTCCAGCGCCCGGACCGCGACCAGCGGCAGCGCCGCGTTCACTTGGTGGCCAGCACGACCGTCGTGCCGTTCGCGACCTGGTCGCCCGGCTTGACGATCAGCTTGTCGCCCGACCTGAGGTTGCCCGACGTGACTTCGACGGCGTCGGGATAGGTGACGCCGGTGGTGACGGCCAGCGCTTCGGCGACGGTATGGTCGCCGTCGGTCTTCAGGCGGAACACCGTCGGCTTGCCGTCGCGCCGCACCACCGCGTCGGCGGACACCGCGATGGTCGGATGATTGGTCGCCGGGTCGACCTTGCTCGACAGGAAGCTCACCTTCGCGCTCATGTCCGGCAGGATGCGGTCGTCGAGCCGGTCGAAGCTCACCTTCGTCGTCACCGTGGCCTTCGCGCGGTCGACCGTGGGCACCATGCGGCTGACCGACCCCGAGAAGCGCGTGTCGGGCAGCGCGTCGAGCAGGATCTCGCAGGGCTGCGCGACCGCGATCTTGGACAGGCTGGACTCGGACACGTCGGCCTCGACCTCGAGCGTCGACAGGTCGGCCATGTTGACCACCGCCCCCTTCGAATCGACGGCGGACGAGAACGGCGTGACGATGTCGCCGACGTTGGCGCTCTTGGTCACCACCACGCCGTCGAACGGCGCGCGGATGTCGGTGAAGTCCACCGCGACCTTCGCGTTGGCGGCGTTGGCGATGGCCGCCTGCAACGCGGCGCGCGCGTTGTTGATGGCGGCCGTCGCGCGGTCGTCGCGCGACACCGCGGCATCGAGCGCCGACGCCGACAGGAAATTTTGCGACACGAGGTCGCGGCTGCGCCTCAGTTCGATCGCCGAGTTGCGCTGGTCGGCCTCGGCCGACGCGATGGCGGCGCGCGCCACGCCGACGTTGGCCTGGGCGGCGGCGAGCTGCGCCTCCACGTCGCGCGCGTCGATGCGCGCCAGCAGGTCGCCCTTCTTCACGCGACTGCCTTCCTGGACGTTGAGCAGCTCGAGGCGGCCGGTTGCTTTCGTCGCGACCGCGGCCTTGCGTTGCGCGACCACGTAGCCCGACGCGGTCAGCACCGTGACCTGCTGCGCCGGATAGCGCGTGACCACCGACGCGGTCTGCACCGTGACCGGCCGGGGCGCGACCACGCGGAACAAGACCCCGACGGCGATCAGCGCCAGCACCACCATCCACCAGCGCAGCCGGCGACGCTTGCGCGGCGCGACGCGGGCGCGGTCGATCTTCAGCTTGCCGATGTCGGTGGCGGCCATGGTTGCTCGGTCGATGGGGAGGCGGCGTGCGGTGCGGTGCTGCCTGCGTCGTGGGGCCTGCGGGCTGCTCGCCCTGCAGTCACTCCGGGGATGCGTGTCCTGCGGCTTCGTGCGCCCTCGAGGTCCTCGCCCGGGCGGAACGGCCGATGATACCGTTCCGTCCCTGACATCGAATCGCAACGATCGGAAGGTAGCCTCCGTCCCTCCCTCCGTCCCGTCGTTCGTCCCGCCGACGTCATGCCGCCCGCCATTCGCTCGCTGTCGCCACCCATCGCCGCCCTCGCGCTCGGCCTGCTGCTGTTCGCGCCCGAAGCCCACGGCGACTCCGCCGGCAGTTGCACCGCGGTCCGCATACCGACCGATTCGCAGGACGTGACCTGTGCGCTCGACCCGTCGTCGGTCGGACGCCCGTTGCACTTCGTCGCCGGCTTCGGCGGCAGCCACGACGACACGAAGATCACGCTCGACGCGACGCTCGACGGCGCACCGCTGACCTGCGAGGAAGGCAGCAAGACGAGCCTGTTCGCCGAGGACGGCATGGTCCAGCTCGACTGCCGCTTCCGGGTGGTCGCCGCGCCGTCCGGCCCGGCCGTCCCCGCGCTGCTCAAGGTCGCGCTGACGGTCCATCACGCGCAGTACGTCTCGTCGTCGCTCGACGACGAGTGAAGTCAAGCGAGGCCGCGTGACACCACGCGAGGCCGCGTGACGCCGGTCAGTGCGGCTGGCTTGCCGGCAACGGGGTCGAGACGACGCCGTCGGCCGGCTCCAGCGGCCGCGCGGACGCGATGACGCCGCCGCCGAGGCACACGTCGCCGTCGTAGAGCACGGCCGACTGTCCGGGCGTCGCGGCCCGTTGCGCCGCGTCGAAGGTCAGCTCGAAGCGCTCGTCGTCGAGGGTCCATCGGCAAGGCGCGTCGACCTGCCGATAGCGGGTCTTGGCCGACAGCCGCGTCGCCGCCGGCGGATGCCCGGCGATCCAGCGCGGCTGTTCGACCTCGATCCGCGTCGACAGCAGCCACGGATGGTCGTGGCCGCGCACGATCCACAGCGTGTCGGCCGCCATGTCCTTGCGGGCCACGAACCAGGCGCCGTCGCCATCGTCCCCGGCGCTCTTCACGCCGCCGACGCCGATGCCCTTGCGCTGCCCCAGCGTGTAGAACGCCAGGCCGACGTGCGTCCCGACGACGCGTCCGTCCGCGCTGCCGTCCGGCGTGCGGATCGGCCCGGGCCGGGTCGGCAGGTAGCGATTGAGGAATTTGCGGAAGGGCCGCTCGCCGATGAAGCAGATGCCGGTCGAGTCCTTCTTCCGCGCGTTGGGCAGGCCGATGCGTTCGGCCAGCGTCCGCACCTCGGTCTTCCGCATCCCGCCCAGCGGAAACATCGCGCGCGACAACTGCGATTGGTCGAGCCGATGCAGGAAGTAGCTCTGGTCCTTCGTCTCGTCGATCGCCTTCAGCAGTTGCGCGCGACCGTCCGCGTCGGTCGCCGTGCGCGCGTAATGACCGGTCGCGATGCGCTCGGCGCCGAGTCGCAGCGCATGGTCGAGGAAGGCCTTGAACTTGATCTCGGCGTTGCACAGCACGTCGGGATTCGGCGTGCGTCCCGCCTCGTATTCGGCCAGGAACGCGGAGAACACGCGCTCCTTGTACTCGGCCGAGAAGTTGACCGCCTCGAGGTCGATGCCGATCACGTCGGCGACCGCGGTCGCGTCGATCAGGTCCTCGCGGGTGGAGCAGTACGCGTCGTCGTCGTCGTCTTCCCAGTTCTTCATGAACAGGCCGACGACGTCGTGCCCCTGCTGCTTCAGCAGCCACGCGGCCACGGCGGAATCCACGCCACCGGACAGGCCGATCACGATGCGACGCTGGTCGGTGCCGCTTTGAGACACGCCCATCACGGCGACTCCGAATCGAACGTGTCGTCGGCGGTGGCGAGCGGGATCGCGCCCAGCGCCGAGTCGTCGGTGTACAGCGTCGACAGGTCGGCCGCCACCTTGCCCGATGCGTGATCCTCGGCGCAGCGCAGGACCATCGGACTGCGGTGGCGATCGCGCGACGCCCGCAGTTCGTCGAGCGACATCCAGACCGTGCGCACGATGCCGTCGTCGAGCGCGCGGCCCGGGATCGCTGCGCCGACGGTGCCCACGAACGTGAAGCGCAGGAAAGTGACCGGCTCGGCCGGCTCGTCGCGACGGTTCTTGATCGAGCGCGTCAGGTAGACGGCGAGCAGGCCGGTCGGCACGAACGGATGGGCGGTCTCCTCCAACGTCTCGCGGATGCACGCGTCGACCAGGCTCTCGTCCGGTTCGAGGTGCCCGGCGGGCTGGTTGTAGCGCAGGCCGTCGCGCGTCTCCTCCTCGACCAGCAGATAGCGTCCGGCGTTGGCACCGCTGCCTTCGATGACGGCGGCGACGGTGACGTTGGGTTTCCAGGGCTCGGGCATCCCCGCATTTTACGGGTCGACGTCGCCCACCGTGTCGCGCGCAGCGACCGCCGGCACCCGAGGTCGGTCGCCGATCGTCAGGCCCGGGCTTCTGCCTGACGATCGGCGAGCCGGGTCACGCCCGCAACGCCGTCAGGACCTCTTCGAGCATCTTCCGCGCGTCGCCGAACAGCATCCGGTTGTTGTCCTTGTAGAAGAGCGGATTGTCGACCCCCGCGTAGCCGGACGCCATGCTGCGCTTCATGACGATGGAGGTCCTCGCCTTCCACACCTCCAGCACCGGCATGCCGGCGATCGGACTCGTCGGATCGTCCTGCGCGGCCGGGTTGACGATGTCGTTGGCGCCGATGACCATGATCACGTCGGTCCGCGGCAAGTCCTCGTTGATCTCGTCCATCTCGAGCACGATGTCGTAGGGCACCTTGGCTTCCGCGAGCAGCACGTTCATGTGACCCGGCATGCGACCGGCCACCGGGTGGATGCCGAAGCGCACGGCGACGCCCTGGTCGCGCAGCAGCCGGGTGATCTCGAACACCACGTGCTGCGCCTGCGCGACCGCCATGCCGTAGCCGGGCACGATGACCACGCTCTTCGCGTCGCGCAGCAGCTCGGCGGTCTCCGTCGCGCCGATCGCGGTGACCTCGCCGGCCGGCTCGGCCGCGCCGGTGCCGGAGGCCTTGGCCGCGGGCGCGCCGCCACCGAACCCGCCGGCGATGACGCTGAGGAAGTTGCGGTTCATCGCCCGGCACATGATGTACGAGAGGATCGCGCCGGACGACCCGACCAGCGCGCCGATCACGATCAACAGGTCGTTGCCGAGCATGAAGCCGGTCGCCGCGGCCGCCCACCCGGAATAGCTGTTGAGCATCGACACGACCACCGGCATGTCGGCGCCGCCGATGGCCATCACGAGGTGCGCGCCGAACAGCAGTGCGATGACCGTCATGATCAGTAGCGGCGTCAGTCCGGCCTGGATGTCGGGCGCATGCAGGAACTGCCGACCGAACCAGATCACCAGCAGCAGGCCCGCCAGGTTGAGCAGGTGCCGCGCCGGCAGCAGCAGCGGCTTGCCGCCGATCTTGCCGGACAGCTTGCCGAAGGCGACCAGCGATCCGGAGAAGGTGACGGCCCCGATCAGGATGCCGACATAGATCTCGACCTCGTGGATCGCCCGCTCGGCCTCGGTGCCGAACACGGTCGACGTGTCCACGTAGCTGGCGAATCCGACCAGGCAGGCGGCCAGGCCGACCAGGCTGTGCATCAGCGCGACTAGTTCGGGCATCTGCGTCATCTGCACCTTCTTCGCCGCGAAGAGGCCGATGCCGCCGCCGACGACGAGCGCGCCGACGATCCAGCCCACGCCCGCCGACGTGACGCGCGGGCCGAAGACCGTCGCCAGCACCGCGAGCGTCATGCCGATCATGCCGAACGCGTTGCCGCGACGCGCGGTCTCGGGGTTCGCGAGCCCACCGAGGCTCAGGATGAAGAGGATGGTGGCGCCGATGTACGAGACGGAGGCCAGGCTGGAAGTCATGGTCGCAAGGTTGTTGATGTTTTATTTGCGGAACATCGCCAGCATGCGACGCGTGACCGCGAAGCCGCCGAACATGTTGACGGCGGTCAACGCGAGCGCGAAGACGGCGAGCGCCAGGATCAGCGTGTTGGGTCGGTCGATGAAGGCGTTGGGCGCGCCGCCCGCGTCGATCACCAGCGGCGGCGCCACCTGCACCAGCGCGCCGATCGCGATGATCGACGAGATGGCGTTGGTCACGCTCATCAGCGGCGTGTGCAGCGACGGCGTGACGTTCCACACCACCATGTAGCCGATGAAGCAGGCCAGCACGAACACCGTGAAATGCGACAGGAAGGTGGCCGGTGCGTACAGGCCCACCAGCAGGAAGAGCAGGGCGCCGATGCCGAACACGATCGCCAGCGACTTGCCCGACATCGGCGCACCGGCGCCGTGGCCGTGGGCCTTGGGGGCGGCGACCGACGCGGCGACCGGCGCGCCGACCGTCTTCGCCGCCGGCGTCGGCGACTTGAGCGGCGGTGCGGGCCACGTGATGCTGCCGTCCTTGACGACGGTGAGGCCGCGGATGGCGTCGTCGTCCATGTTCACGTCGATCGTGCCGTCCTTGGTCTTGCACAGCTCCTCGGCCAGCCGGAACAGGTTGGTCGCGTAGAGCGTGCTCGCCTGCTTCGCGAGGCGGCTGACCAGGTCGGTGTAGCCCACGATCGTCACGCCGTCGCGGACCACCGCCTCGTCGGGCACCGTGAGCTCGCAGTTGCCGCCCTGTTCGGCGGCCATGTCGACGATCACGCTGCCGGGCTTCATGCTGCGGACCATCTCGGCGGTGATCAGCTTCGGCGCCGGCTTGCCGGGGATCAGCGCGGTCGTGATGATGATGTCCGACTCGCGGGCCTGCTCTGCGTACATCGCGCGTTGCGCCGCCTGGAAGCCTTCGCTCATCACCTTCGCGTAGCCGCCGCCGCCGGCGCCTTCCTCGTCGAAGTCGACCCGGACGAACTCGCCGCCGAGCGACACCACCTGGTCGGCGACCTCGGCGCGCGTGTCGTTGGCCCGCACGATCGCGCCCAGGTTGGCAGCGGTGCCGATGGCGGCGAGGCCGGCCACGCCGGCGCCCGCGACGAACACCTTGGCCGGCGCCACGATCCTCGAGAAGTTCCGGCGCCGGATCCTGCCCGACCAGTACGGCCGGGAGCGCGGCCGGATCCTGGTCAGCGAGGCCAACAACGACGTCATCGTGGCCAAATCGGTGAAGA
>CAHJXF010000010.1 GCA_903644065.1 Betaproteobacteria bacterium | reverse complement strand
AGGTCGGCACCGTCCTGGGCGACGCGCACGACCGTGCCGATGTCGTCCACCTGCTTGCGCGGCCGCGAGGCCCGCCGGTCCCGAGCCGACCACGGCCACCGTCTTGCCGGTCCGCGTCGCCGCCGGTTGCGGCGCGACCCAGCCGCTTTCCCACGCCTTGTCGATGATCGCGTGCTCGATCGACTTGATGCCCACCGCGTCGTTGTTGATGTTGAGCACGCACGCGGCCTCGCACGGCGCCGGGCAGACGCGACCGGTGAACTCGGGGAAGTTGTTGGTGGAGTGCAGCACGTCGATCGCCGCCTTCCAGCCGTCGCGATACACGAGGTCGTTCCAGTCCGGGATGATGTTGTTGACCGGACAGCCGCTCTGGCAGAACGGGATGCCGCAGTCCATGCAGCGCGCGCCCTGTACCTTGGCGTCCGCATCGGGCAGCCGCTGGACGAACTCCTTGAAGTGATGGAGTCGCGACTGCGGCGCCTCGGCCGCTTCGGCGAGACGCTGGAATTCGAGGAAGCCGGTGATCTTTCCCATGGACGTCTTCTGTGATTCGACTCTGTCCCCGGCGAACGCCGGGCCCGACCAGGGTCAGGAGGTTATTAGGCGCCGGCCTTCGCCGGGGTGACATCGATGGGGCCACGACCTTCGCCGTGTCGACATCGATGGCGCCCCGACCTTCGCCGCGGTGACATCGATGGCACTTCGACCTTCACCGGAGTGACGTCGATCGGCCCCGGCCTTTGCCGGAGCGACATACGGTACCCCGGCCCTCGCCGGGTCGGGTGGATGACGACCCGGCCTTTGCCGGAGCGACTCGGACGATCAAGCCGCGATCGTCGCCGGCTGCACGTCCGCCACCGCCGCCTGCGCGGCGGTCATCGACTGCAGCACGCGGCGGTACTCGGACGGCATGACGCGGACGAACTGCCCGCAGCTCGCCTCCCACTTCGCGAGCACTTCGCGCGCCCGGAACGACCCGGTGTAGCGAAAGTGTTTCTCGACCAACTCGCGCAACAGCTCCTCGTCGACCCGACCGAGATGCCGTCCGTCGCCGCGCGCGGCCGAACCGCGCTCGATCGGACCGAGGTCCACCATCGTCGTGTTGCAGCGCTTGGCGAAGTCGCCGTCGCTGTCGAGCACGTAGGCCACGCCGCCCGACATGCCGGCCGCGAAGTTGCGACCGGTCAGGCCCAGCACGACCACGGTGCCGCCGGTCATGTATTCGCAGCCGTGGTCGCCCACGCCCTCGACCACCGCCGTGCCGCCCGAGTTGCGCACCGCGAAGCGCTCGCCGGCCACGCCGTTGAAATACGCCTCGCCGGCGATCGCGCCGTACAGCACGGTGTTGCCGGCGATGATGTGGTCGGGCCCGAAGCCGCGGAAGTCGTTCGGCGAGCGGACGATGATGCGGCCGCCCGACAGGCCCTTGCCGACGTAGTCGTTGGCGTCTCCCACCAGGTCGAGCGTGATGCCGCGCGCCAGGAACGCGCCGAAGCTCTGGCCCGCGACGCCGTTGCACTGGACGTGGATGGTGTCGTCCGGCAACCCCGCATGGCCGTAGCGGCGCGCGACTTCGCCCGACAGCATGGTGCCGATCGTACGGTTGCCGTTGCGCACCGGCGTGATGAACGACACGCTCTCGCCGCGTTCCAGCGCCGGCTCCGCGCGCTTGATCAGCTTGCGATCGAGGGCGCGGTCGAGGCCGTGGTCCTGCGCTTCGACCTGGCGTCGCGCCACGTCGGCCGGCATCGCGGGCTGATGGAACACGCGCGAGAAGTCGAGCTTCCTCGCCTTCCAGTGCTCGACGCTCTTCTTCGTGTCGAGGAGATCGGTGCGCCCGATCATCTCGTCGACGGTGCGCAGACCCAGTTGCGCCATGATCTCGCGCGCTTCCTCGGCGACGAAGAAGAAGAAGTTGACGACGTGCTCGGGCTTGCCGGCGAACCGGGCGCGCAGCACTGGATCCTGCGTCGCCACGCCGACCGGGCAGGTGTTCAAATGACACTTGCGCATCATGATGCAGCCCTCGGCCACCAGCGGCGCCGTGGCGAAGCCGAACTCGTCGGCGCCCAGCATCGCGCCGATGACGACGTCGCGGCCGGTCTTCATCTGTCCGTCGACCTGCACCCTGATGCGACCGCGCAGGCGGTTCAGCACCAGCGTCTGCTGCGTCTCCGACAGACCCAGCTCCCACGGCGTGCCGGCGTGCTTGATCGACGAGATCGGCGACGCGCCGGTGCCGCCGTCGTGGCCCGCGATCGTCACGTGATCGGCCTTGGCCTTCGCGACCCCGGCGGCCACCGTCCCCACGCCGACTTCGGAGACCAGCTTGACCGAGATCGACGCGCGCGGATTGGCGTTCTTCAGATCGTGGATCAGCTGCGCGAGATCCTCGATCGAGTAGATGTCGTGATGCGGCGGCGGCGAGATAAGGCCGACCCCCGGCACCGAGAAGCGCAGCCGCGCGATGTACTCGCTGACCTTGTGGCCGGGCAGCTGGCCGCCCTCGCCCGGCTTGGCCCCCTGCGCCATCTTGATCTGGATCTGGTCGGCCGACTGCAGGTAGGCGGCCGTCACGCCGAAGCGGCCCGACGCGACCTGCTTGATCTTCGAGCGGAGCGAGTCGCCGGCCTCGAGCGCGACGTCGGCGACGATGGTGTCGGGCCCGAGCTCGGACGCGAGCGTCGCGCCGGCCCGGATCGGGATGCCCCTGAGCTCGTTCTCGTAGCGCGCCGGATCCTCGCCGCCCTCGCCGGTGTTGGACTTGCCGCCGATGCGGTTCATCGCGACGGCCAGCGTCGCGTGCGCCTCGGTGGAAATCGAGCCGAGCGACATGGCGCCGGTGACGAAGCGCTTGACGATCTCGACGGCCGGCTCGACGTCCTGGATCGGGATCGCCTTCGTCGGATCGACCTTGAATTCGAACAGGCCGCGCAACGTCATCAGGCGACGGCTCTGGTCGTTGATCAGCGTCGCGTATTCCTTGTAGGTGGCGTAGCTGTCGCCGCGCGTCGCGTGCTGCAGCTTGGCGATCGTGTCGGGTGTCCACATGTGCGCCTCGCCGCGCGTGCGATAGGCGTACTCGCCGCCGGCGTCGAGCATCGTCTCGAGCACCGGGTCGTCGCCGAACGCGCGACGGTGCAGGCGGATGGCTTCTTCGGCGACATCGAATACCGTGATGCCCTCGATACTGGAGGCCGTGCCCTTGAAGTACTGGTCGACCAGCGAGCGCGACAAGCCCACGGCCTCGAAGATCTGCGCGCCGCAGTACGACATGTACGTCGAGATACCCATCTTCGACATGACCTTCATCAGGCCCTTGCCGGTCGCCTTCGTGTAGTTGGCGATCGCCTTTTCCGCCGAAAGGTCGCCCGGCAGGTCGGCGTGCATCGCGGCCAGCGTTTCCATCGCGAGGTACGGATGAACGGCCTCGGCGCCGTAGGCGGCCAGCACCGCGATGTGATGCACCTCGCGCGCGGCACCGGTCTCGACGACCAGGCCGGTCGACGTGCGCAGACCCTTCGCGACCAGGTGTTGATGAATGGCGGCGGTGGCGAGCAGCGCGGGAATGGCGACCTGCGTCGCGTCGATCTTGCGATCGGACACGATCAGGATGTTGAAGCCCGACTTGACCGCGTCGACGGCCTCGGCGCAGAGCGACGCGAGCCGCGCCTCGATGCCGTCGCGACCCCACGCGACCGGATAGCAGATGTCGAGCTCGTGGCTTTTGAACTTGTTCGCCGTGTGCTTCTCGATGCTGCGGATCACCGCCATGTCGAGCACGTCGAGGAGCGGCTGCGACACCTCGAGGCGCATCGGCGGGTTGATGTTGTTGACGTCGAGCAGGTTGGGCTTCGGACCCACGAACGACACCAGCGACATCACCATCTGCTCGCGGATCGGGTCGATCGGCGGATTGGTGACCTGCGCGAACAACTGGCGGAAGTAGTTGAACAGCGGCTTGTCCTTGTCGGACGTGACCGCCAGCGGCGAATCGTTGCCCATCGAGCCGGTGGCTTCCTCGCCGGCCGACGCCATCGGCGCCATCAGCATGCGCAGGTCTTCCTGCGTGTAGCCGAAGGCCTGCTGGCGATCGAGCAGCGACGCGCTGCTCGACGTCTCGACCGCCGCGCTGGCGCTGGCGGTCGGCACGTCGACGGCTTCCTGCAGCGCGTCCAGCTTGACGCGGATGCGCGCGATCCATTCGCGATACGGCTTGGCGTTGGCGAGCGCGTTCTTGATCTCGGTGTCTTCGATGATGCGGCCGGCCTCGGTGTCGATGAGGAACATCTTGCCGGGCTGCAGCCGCCACTTCTTGACGATGCGCGACTCGGGGATCGGCAGCACGCCGGCCTCGGACGCGAGGACCACGAGGTCGTCGTCGGTGATCAGGTAGCGGGCGGGGCGCAGGCCGTTGCGGTCGAGCGTCGCACCGATCTGGCGGCCGTCGGTGAAGGCGATCGCGGCCGGCCCGTCCCACGGCTCCATCATCGCCGCGTGGTACTCGTAGAACGCGCGGCGATTCTCGTCCATCAGCGTGTGCTGCTCCCACGCCTCGGGGATCATCATCATCATCGCGTGGGCCAGCGAGTAGCCGCCCATCACCAGCATCTCGAGACAGTTGTCGAACGACGCGGTGTCGGACTGACCGGGATAGATCAGCGGCCAGATCTTGTCGAGGTCGGCGCCCAGCACCGGCGACGAGATCGCCTGCTGGCGTGCGTTGATCCAGTTGACGTTGCCCTTGACGGTGTTGATCTCGCCGTTGTGCGCGACCATGCGGTACGGATGCGCGAGCTCCCAGCTCGGGAAGGTGTTGGTCGAGAAGCGCTGGTGCGCGAGGCAGATCGCCGACACGGTGCGCGGATCGGCGAGGTCGCGGTAGTAGACGCCCACCTGATCGGCCAGCAGCAAGCCCTTGTAGACGATGGTGCGCGCCGACATCGACGGCACGAAGAACTCCTTGCCGTGCTTGAGCTTCAGCGCCTGGATCGCGTGGCCGGCCGACTTGCGGATGATGTACAGCTTGCGTTCGAGCGCGTCGGTGACCATCACCTCGGGCCCGCGGCCCACGAACAGCTGGCGGATCACCGGCTCGCTCGCGCGCACGGTCGGCGACATCGGCATGTCGCGGTCGATCGGCACGTCGCGCCAGCCGAGCAGCACCTGGCCCGACGCGCGCACCGCCCGCTCGAGCTCCTGCTCGCAGGCCATCCGCGACGCGTGCTCCTTCGGCAGGAACACCATGCCGACGCCGTACTCGCCGACCGGCGGCAGCGTGATGCCCAGACCGGCCATCTCCTCGCGAAACACCGCGTCGGGAATCTGGATCAACACCCCGGCGCCGTCGCCCATCAGCGGATCGGCGCCGACGGCGCCGCGATGGTCGAGGTTCTTCAGAATCAGGAGACCCTGCTCGACGATGGAATGGCTTTTCCGGCCGCGGATGTGCGCGACGAAGCCGACGCCGCAGGCGTCGTGTTCGTGGGTCGGTCGGTACAGGCCGTCGCGCTCGGCTTCGGCGCGTAATGCGTGGAGTTCAGCCGGCAGGACAAGGGGGAGGGTCATTGCACTACCTCGACATACGATGGTCCGTCCGCCACTGTAAGACGGCTCGACGCACCGCACAATGACTAATTCAGGGGTCGGACCCTCAATTTGCCAGAAGAATCGCACTGGCCCGATTAATCAGGGACACCACGATCTTTGCGTCGCCGCCCTCTCGGTAACGGACGGAGGCGCCGTTCGGTCGCGAGCGCGAGTTGCGCGAGGTAAGCCGCGTCACCGAGCACCCACCCATAGCGCACCGCCTCGTCGATCTTTGCGATCGTGTCGGTCGTCGATGGGCGCATGGCCGGGTCGCGATAAGCGGCCTGTCGCTCGAACGGGGTGTTACCCAGCGCCCAGTAACCTGCGTGATCCTGGATCCACGACTGTTGTCCGAGGCCCGCATGATGGGCATGGCTCGACCATGCCCAATCCGCGGCGCTCGCCACGTACCCGAGCGCCACCGGACGATGTTCGATGTGATGCATCGACGGCAGCAACCACCGCTCCGCGTCGATCAGCGTCGAGCGATAGCGCCGGTCCCATAGCGTTCCTGTGACGCCCGCCTTGCGATTGAGATGCGGTACGTAGCGCCGACCGATCGCTTGCATCGACTGCGCGATCGCGTCCGCGTTGGCGGGCGTCGCGAGCAGCCGGAGCTCTTCGGGCAGCAAGGCGTAGGCGTGGACGGAAACGCCGTACGCCTTGACAGCGTCCTCCAGCAAGCGGACCAGCAACGCGCAGTCGTCCGCGTCGACGAACAGCGATCTCCCCGCCACGGGACGCTGCAACAGGTAGTGGACGGTCGCGGGCGCGTAAAGCCGGGAAAGACGGACCATGGCGATCGAAGCGACTCGAGCTCGGATGCTCGTTCAGGCACCGCGCTCGGGGCGGCTAAGGATAACTTCCCGATGGGCGAGGCGTGTCAGCAACACTGGGCATAAAAGCGCCGCACTTGATTGCCGGACACTGAAAGGTGGGCTCTAATTGCGCGCTGCAAACGCCTAATTTGATACGGATATACCCATCACTTCGCATCGCGGATGGTCGGCCCTCGGCGCTACGATCGACCCACTTCGGATTCCAATCTGCAGCAGGAGCATAAGTTGAACACGACCTCGTCTCGCGCGGCATGCAGTTTTCTGATGGTGATCACGCTTGCGTTGCTGGGTGCGTGCGGAGGCGGCTCGAGTCCGGCCACGAGCACGACACCGGTCACGACCACAACGCCCGTCGCGGTTGCGAACGCGATCAGCCTCAGCACGTCGCTCGGCGCCGTTGCTTCCGACAACAGCAACACCACGACGATCACGGCGACGGTCACCGATACCTCCAACGCTGCGGTGTCGGGCGTACCCGTGACTTTTTCGGTCGACACCGGCATCTTGAGCACTGCGACCGCCACGAGCGATACGACGGGCAAGGCGACCGTGACGTTCGCCGCAGGCGCCAATGCGACGACCCGGACGGCGACGATCGTCGCGACCGCGAGCGGAAAGACGGCGCAGATCCCGATTCGAATCACGGGCTCGACCCTCACGGTCAATACGACCAGCAATTCTCTCGCGGTGAGCGGATCGGTCGCGACCTTGACTGTCCTGGCGAAAAATTCTGCGGGGACCCCCATTGCGGGACAGACGATCACCGTCACGCAGGCAGGCAGCGGCAGCGTCACCTTGTCACCGACGACCGGCGTCACCGACGCGTCGGGCCAGTTCACGGCATCGATCACGGCTGCAGCGCCCAGCGCGTCCAATGTTCCTCTGACGCTCACGATCACCGGACTGGGCGAGACGCGCACCGTGAACCTGACGATCTCCGGCGCCACCACGGCGTTCCAGATCTCCGCGCCGTCTGCCGATCCCACGCAGAACGGAGCGACCATCGGCGTCGGCGTGCCGGTGACGGTCGTGGCACCGGCGCCAACGACGAGCGTCACCTTCGTAACCACGCTGGGCACTTGGCAAAACGGATCCACGGTGATCGTCGTGCCGGTTGTCAGCGGCGCAGCGAGCGCAACGCTGTCGGCAACGTCGTCGGGCACCGCCAATATCCAGGCGTTCGATTCGGATACGTCGAGGCAAGCAACGCGTAGCGACTCGCGCTCCGTGTTCTTTACCGCAGCGTGCGCCACGGCTGCCCGTGTCACCGTCCAGTCCACCCCGAGCGTCGTGGCGCCCAACGCCGGAGGCACATCCAGTCTGTCGACGTTGCTGGCAAGCGTTGCCGATGCCGCCGGCAATCCGGTCGGCGGCTGCCCGGTGGCCTTCAGCATCGTCAATCCGACGGGAGGAGGCGAGTCGGTGTCGCCCGCGGTGGTCCTCACTGCGGCCGTCGTGAGCAGCAGCGGCGGACTCGGTCAGGCCACTGCCACCTTCACATCGGGCTCCCTTCCGTCCGCCGCGACCGGCGTGCAGATCCGGGCGACCGTGATCAAGGCGCCGCCGCTCGCCAATATCGCGACCGGCTCGGGAACGGACGCGACGGTGGTGATCGGCGGGACGGCGGGTTCCGTGACGATCGGTGTTTCGACGGTCATCGCGGATTCGACCGGAAGCACCATCTACACGCTGCCGATGTCCGTCTTGGTCGCCGATTCGAATGGGAATCCCGTCGCGAACAGCGTCGTCAGTCTCAGCACCTGGCCCATCGCCTTCAATGTCGGTGGGAACGTCTGTGCAGGAACGAACAGCACGACGAGCCAGCCCAACAGTCCCGGAATCTTCTACTTCAATGAAGACGTCAACGAAAACCTGATTCGTGACCAACCGACGACGGCAAACCCATCGCTGCCTGATGAAGTCAATGCATTCCGCCGTTTCTATCCGAGTGGTGTGTCGAGCGGTTCACGACCGCCTGCGCTCAATTCGCAGCTGACCCCGCCGAACTCGGCCGCTGGTACGCTGCCTGCGACCGTGACTACCAATGGCAGCGGCGTTGCAAGCTTCACATTGACCTACACGAAGTCGAGCGCAGGCTATATCGTGGACCGCATCCGCGCCCGGACGATCGTGCAAGGGACGCAGACGCTGGGCGAGATCCGCTTCATCCTCCCGTTCTCGATCACCGACGTCGGCCCACCCTGCTTGTTGGGACCGTCTTCGTTCAATTAGTAGTCGCTGGACCGAAAAGCCCGATGAAAGTCGGGCTTTTTTTATTCCTGCCATCCGCCGACCTGAAACAAGCGTCGGTGCTCGCGAATCGCATAGCGGTCCGTCATGCCCGCGACGTAATCGGCGATGGCACGAGGACCGAGCTGCTCATGGCGCTTCGCATGCTCGGTCGGGAGCAGCCGCGGGGCGTCGAAAAACGCCTCGAAGAGGTCCTGGACGATTTGCTTGGCCTTGTTCGCCATCCGTTGCACGCGATAGTGGTAGTAGAGCTCCTTGCGAAGGAAGCGCTTGAGCTCGATCGCCGCTTCGCTGACCGAAGGACTGAAGGCGACCAGCGATCCTGCGGCACGTACCTCATCGAGCGACACCGGATCGGACGCGAGGATGTTCCGCTTGGTCGTCCCGGTGACGTCGACGATCAATTCATTGATCATGCGTCGCACGGTTTCGAGCGTCATCCGCCGGGCGGTGATCGTCGGGTAGAGACGCTTCACCTCCCCGCAGTGCCGGGCGAACAGCTCGATCTCCATCATCTGCTCGATCGTCAACAACCCGGACCGCAGCCCGTCGTCGATATCGTGGTTGTTGTAGGCGATCTCGTCCGCCAGGTTGGCCAGCTGCGCTTCGAGCGACGGCTGCTGACGGTCGATGAAACGTCGGCCGATGTCCCCGAGCTGCCGCGCGTTTTCCAGCGAGCAGTGCTTCAGGATGCCTTCACGGGTTTCGTAGCACAGGTTCAATCCGTCGAAGCCACCGTAGCGTTCCTCGAGCACGTCGACCACGCGCAGCGACTGCAGGTTGTGCTCGAAGCCGCCGTGCGTCTTCATGCATTCGTTCAGCGCGTCCTGCCCGGCGTGGCCGAACGGCGTATGACCCAGGTCGTGCGCCAGCGAGATGGCTTCGACCAGGTCCTCGTTCAATCCGAGGTTCCGGGCGATCGATCGTGCGATCTGTGCGACCTCGAGCGAATGGGTCAGGCGCGTGCGGAACAGGTCGCCTTCGTGGTTGACGAAGACCTGCGTCTTGTATTCGAGGCGCCGGAACGCGCTCGAATGGATGATGCGGTCGCGATCGCGCTGGAACTCGCTGCGCGACGTGGACCGCGCCTCCGCGTGCAGGCGACCGCGCGTGTTGTCGGACGACGCGGCATACGGTGCGAGCGCGCGAACCTCTTCGGCGCTCAAGCGTTCACCGCTCGCGAGGGCGGCAGCTCGGCGGATGCGGGATGCGACCCGTCCCGGTCAGGCGCCGGCTGCGCGGCGCCGAAATGCGACAGCACGACGTCGAGGTCCGCATCGTCGACCGGTGCCAACCGGGACCGGCCGAGCGCCTCGAGCAAGACGAAACGCAGTCGTCCTTCGTCGGCCTTCTTGTCCGTGGACATCCAGCGGCGCCATTCGTCGCCCGTCAGCGGCGGTGGCCGGACCGGCAGGCCGGCGCGCGCGAGAAGCCGGACGAGGCGTTCCTCGAGCGTTGCATCGACCAGCCCGATCTGCCGGGACAGTCTCGTCGCCATGACCATGCCGGCTGCGACGGCTTCCCCGTGCAGCCACTGCCCGTAGCCGCTGGCTCCCTCGATCGCATGGCCGAACGTATGGCCGAAATTGAGCAGTGCGCGTCGGCCGGATTCCCGTTCGTCCGCGCCGACGACGGTCGCCTTGAGCTCGCACGAGCGGCGGATGGCATGGAGCAACGCCGGTCGATCGCGTTGCAGCAGGCGCGGCATCGCGTGTTCGAGCCATTCGAAGAACGGCGCATCGAGACCGATGCCGTACTTGACGACCTCGGCCAGGCCGGCCGCGTATTCGCGCGGCGGCAACGAGTCCAGCGTCGCCACGTCGATCACCACCCCGCTCGGCTGATGGAAGGCGCCGATCATGTTCTTGCCGAGCCGATGGTTGATGCCGGTCTTGCCGCCCACCGACGAGTCGACCTGGGCCAGCAGCGTGGTCGGCACCTGGACGAAGCGCACGCCGCGCTGGTAGGTCGCCGCGGCGAAGCCGGCCACGTCGCCGACCACGCCACCGCCGACGGCCACGACCGTGGCGCCGCGATCGAGGCGCGCGTCGAGCATCGCGTCGTGGATCGCGTCGAGCATCCGGGCGTCCTTGAAGCGCTCGCCGTCCGCGACCACGACGCGCACGACGCGATGTCCGGCAGCGACGAAGCAGTCGCCGAGCGCATCGCCGTACAGCGGTGCCAGCGTGTCGTTGGTGACGAGCGCCAGATCGCGGCGCGCTCCGCATTGCGCAAGGAATTCCTTCCAGAACGGTCGATGCGACGAGGGGTGCCGAACGGGCCCGTCGACGAGATGGATCGGGTAGCTGCGATCGGCCAGCGCGACGTGCAGCGTCGTCGCGGTCGTCGGCACTTCCGCGACCGGGTCGAGGTGGACGCCGGTCGACATCATGGACCGACCATCGGTGCCAACGCATCCTTCGTTCGGTCGTGTGGGCTGCGGGTACGACAGGCCGCGATCTGGACGACCAGGCCGTCGACCAGCCGACCGACGCTCGGCTTGCCCGTCTCGACGATCAGATCCGCGACATCGCGATACAGGGGTTCGCGGAACGCGAGGAGATCCTGCAGGCGTTGCCGCGGATCGTCGCAGGCCAGCAGCGGACGATTGCGATCGGCGCGCGTGCGCAGCCACAGGTCGTGCGCCTTCGCTTGCAGGTAGACGGTGAGGCCCCGTTGCTTGAGTCTCGATCGGGTGAGCGCCGACAGGACGGCGCCACCACCGGTGGCGATGACGATGCCGCGGCGTTGCGAGATCTCGTCGATGACCTGCTCCTCGCGGCGACGGAATCCGTCCTCGCCTTCCACCTCGAAGATGACCGGCACCGACACGCCGGTCCGTTCCTGGATCGCGTGATCGGAATCGGCGAAGTCCACGCCGAGGCGCGCGGCGAGCTGGCGCCCGACGGCGCTCTTGCCGGCGCCCATCATGCCGACGAGGAAGATGTTGATCGGATCGCGCTGCATCGATCGATTTTAAGCGGTGTCGCAAGCGGTGTCGCGATCGGTCCGCCCGGCCGGACGAGGGGCGTCGCTCGGCGGGCCCCAAAAGACGACGCCGCCCGGAGGCGGCATCGATCGAGTGCGGGCCTGCAGCGCCCGCAGGCGCGGCCGTCGCGGACGACTAGCGCAACGCCACGCTGCCGTTGACCTGGGTCGGCGTGATGAAGATCAGCAGTTCGCTCTTGTTCGTGATCTTCGCGTTGTTGCGGAACAGGTAACCCAGCACCGGGATGTCCCCGAGGAGCGGCACCTTCGTCGTGGTGTCGTTGTCGGTCAGCTGGAAGATGCCGCCCAGCACGACCGTGCCGCCGTTCTCGACCAGCACCTTCGTGTTCACGTGCTTCGTGTCGATGGCGAATCCCGCGGTGGTCACCTGCCCGACGCTGTCCTTGGTCACGTCGACGTCGAGGATGATGTTGCCTTCCGGCGTGATCTGCGGCGTGACCTCGAGCTTCAGGTTGGCTTTCCGGAACTGGATGCTCGTGGCGCCGCTGCTGGTCGCGACCTGGTACGGCAACTCCGTGCCCTGCTCGATCAGCGCCTTGACCGCATCGGCCGTCACGACCCGCGGACTGGACACGATCTTGCCGGTCCCGTCGGCCTCGAGCGCCGACAGTTCGAGGTTGAGGAACTTGGCCGCGCTCTTCGTGAAGAGGCTGATGCCGACGGAAGCCGGGTTGAGGCCGTTGATCGGGCTGGCCGGCAGGCTGAAGAACTGCGAGTCCGGGATGTAGTTGCCGCCCGTCACCGCGGTCTGCCCGGTCTGCTCGCCGATCCCGAGGTAATTGCCGGTGACCCGATAGCCGATGCCGCGATTGGGGTCCGGGTTGACCGTGGAATTGTTGAGGAAGCCGAGCTTGACGCCGAGGTTGCGGCTGAACTGGTCGTTGGCTTCGACGATGCGCGACTCGATGATCACCTGGCGGCTCGGGATGTCGAGCTTGGCGATCACGCCGCGGATCTGTTCCAGCTTGCTGCCGGTCTCGAGCACGAACACCTGGTTGGTCCGCACGTCGGCCGAGGCCGCACCGCGCTTCGACAGGATGCGGTTGGTCGAGCTGCTCGACGAGCCGCTGCTGCTGCCGCTGCTGCCGCCCGACGCGCCGGTCCCGTTCAGGAAGTCGACGAGTTCCTGCGCCTTTTGGTAGTTGAGCTGGAACGTCTCGCTGCGCAGCGGCTCGAGGTCGGCGATCTGCGAACGCGCTTCGAGGTCGAGCTTCTCCTTCGCGGCCAGCTCGTCCTTCGGCGCGACGAGGATCACGTTGCCGTTCTTGCGCATGTCCAGGCCCTTGGCCTGCAGGACGATGTCGAGCGCCTGGTCCCACGGCACGTCCTTGAGACGCAACGTGAGGTTGCCGGCCACCGACTCGCTGGTGATGATGTTGAGGTTGGTGAAGTCGGCGATGACCTGCAGCAACGAGCGCACGTCCACGTTCTGGAAGTTGAGCGACAGCCGCTCGCCCTTGTAGCCGGCGCGCGTGGTCTGGAACAGCTTGTTCGGATCCTCTTTCAGCGGCTTGACCTCGATCACCAGCCGGTTGTCCGTCTGGTAGGCGTTGTGTTCCCACAGGCCGCGCGGCTCGATCACCATGCGCACGTTCTCGCCCTGCGTGAAGGTGTTGATGGTCTGCACCGGCGTCGCGAAGTCGGTCACGTCGAGCCGGCGGCGCAGGCTGTCCGGCAAGGCCGACTTGAGGAAGTCGACCACGACCGACTGACCCTGCGTGCGGATGTCGACGCCGGTCTGGCTGTCGGACAGGTCGATGATGACGCGACCCGTGCCGTCGACCGCCCGGCGGAAATCGATGTCGCGAATGCTGTGCGCGGCGGCGGCGGTGGACGATTCGGCGAAGCGGGTGGTGGGCGCCCGCGCGACCGTGGCCGTGCCGCTCCCGTCTGCGAGCGGCGCCGTCAGCGTGACGACGACCGCGTTGCCGTCGAGCGCGGTCGTGAACGCGACGGTCCGCTTCAGGTTCATCACGACCCGCGTGCGATCGCCGGCCTGCACCAGGTTGATCGACCGCAGGTCCCCCTGATTGGCGTCGATCAGGTTCTTACCCGAATCGTTCGTGGTCCGCAGGAAATCGAGTGCGATGCGGGCGGGCGTCGCGACCGAGAACGAAGCGGGAGCCGCGGCGGGCGCACTCTTGAGCGCGATGCGGACGACCAGATTGCCGCCCTGCTGCGTCGTGCTCACCTCCTGGATGCCGTTGTCCTGGGCCGCGGCGAGTGCCGGCGACAGCAGCAGCGCGATCGAGAGGAGCGCGGAGGCGACGAACCACTCGCGCATCAGGCCGGGCATGGAACGGACGGACACCGAGGCGTCGCGCCGGGAAAATCGCTTCATCGCTTGCTCTCCTGCAATTGCAGTGTCGTCGTGCGTTCGACCCACTCGCCCGCGGCGTCCTGGACGACTTCTTTGAGGGCCAGTTCGTTTTCGTCGATACGCGTGACGATCCCGAAGTTCTGACCGATGTAGTTGCCGACCTTGATCTGGTAGATCACACCGTCGGCGCGTAGCAGTGCATAACGCAGGTTCGGTCGCTGCAGCGTGCCGACCATCGAGACCGTGTCCACCGGATACGCCTCGAGCGCTTCCCGGCGGCGCGACAGGTCGGGCGCGAGGCCGTTCGAGGACTTGGCCGACAGCGCCTTCAGGGCGTTGGCGACCTTGCCCGGATCGAAGGGATCGATCTCGCCCTGATCCTTGTAGAGGAACGGCTCGAAGGTCTTGGGCTCGGCCAGCGTCGCGGTCATCGGCCGCATTTCCTTCCGGGTGTCGGCCATCCATTGGCGCAGTTCGTCGTTGGAGCCACTGCAGGCGGCCAGGCTGGTCGCCGCCACGACGAAGGCCAGGGCGCGTGTCGTCGTCTTCATCACTTGCCCACCTTGACGGCCTTGCGCTGCGCCTGCACTTCTTCCTGGTCGAGATAACGGAAGGTCTTCGCGACCGCCTCCAGCGTGAGCGGCGTGCTGGCGTTCGTCGGCATCGCGATGCTGACGTTGTTGAGCGTGACGATGCGCGGCAGGCTGGCGACGTCGCTCGTGAACGCCGCGATGTCGTGGTAGTTGCCGATCAGGCGGATGTTGATGGGCAGCTCGGCGTAATAGTCGCGCACGGTCGCCGTTCCCGGGCGGAACAGCTCGAACTGCAGGCCGCGGCCGATGCCCGCCTGGTTGATGTCGGATAGCAGCGCGTCCATTTCCGACTTGCTCGGCAGCTGCTTCTCGAGCCGCGCCACGTACTGCGTCGCCAGCTCCTTTTGCTTCTTGAGCGGCTCCAGGTTCACCGCCTGCTGCTGCTTGTCCTTGTACTGGTTCTTGAGCGCGACCTCCTCGTCCTCGCCGCGCTGCAGCTCGGCGAGCTGGTCGGTCCAGTAGAAATACCAGCCGAGCAGCAGGACCGCCGCGATGATCGCGATCACGGCGGCGATGCGCGGCACGATCGGCCAGGTCGAGACGTCCCGCGTATTGAGGTTGCGGAACTGGTCGACGTACGTCGAGAAGTTGATATCAGCCATGTCGGACGGTCAGGGTTTCGCGGTCGCCACGGCCGCGGCGGCAGCGGGCGGCGGAGTCGCGGAGGCGGCTGCTGCGGGAGGCGGGGTCGCGGAGGCGGACCGCACGCCCGGGACCGGCTTGCCGTCGCGTGGACGATTCATCGTGACGTTCATCGTGAACTGGAAGAGCCGCTTGCCTTCCTTCCCGACGGGGACGGCCTTGATCTCGACCAGTTCCGGCGCGCTGACCCACACCGAGCCGGGACTGCCGACGTTGCGCAGGAACTCGGACACGCGCTCGTTGGATTGGGCGAGGCCGGTCAGCGACACGCGCAGGTTGTCCTGCTTCAGGCTCTGCAGGTAGACGCCTTCGGGCACCTGCCTGACCAGTTCGTCGAGCAGGTGGACGGGCAGGTTGCGATCGGCCTGCAGGTCCTCGACCGCCTGCTGCCGCGCCTTCAGCGCTTCGAGATCCTGGCGCAGCGAAGCGATCTCCTTGATCTGCTCGTCGAGCCGGTGGTTCTCCGCCTTGATGAACTCGTTGCGTTCCGTCTGCACGCCGATGTAGCCGTTGATGACGAACGCGATGGCGATCACCAGCACGACGGCCGCGCCGAACGCGAGGCCGATCAACACGTAGAAATCACGACGCCGCTGCGCGCGCTTCTCGGCGCGGTGCGGCAGCAGGTTGATACGGACCATCAGCCGTTCCTCCGCATCGCCAGCCCGGTCGCCACGACCAGCGACGGCGAATCGAGCCGTGCCTGCTTCTCGCGCAACCCGGCGCCGAGGTCCATGCCCTTGAACGGGTTAAGGATCGACGTGGCGGCCTGGCTGCGCGTCCCGACCACGTCGACGAGACCGGGGATGACGGCGCAACCGCCGGCCAGCAGGATCTGGTCGACGCGGCTGTACGGCGTCGACGTGAAGAAGAACTGCAGCGCGCGCGTGACCTCGAGCGCGATGTTGTCGGCGAACGGCTGCAGCAGGTCGCGCTCGTAGTTTTCCGGCAGGTCGCCGGTGCGCTTCTTGGCCTCGGCTTCCTCGGCCGACAGCCCGTAGGCCCGCGCGATGTCCTGCGTCAGCTGGTTGCCGCCGAAGGCCTGCTCGCGCTCGTAGATCGGCTGGTCGTTGAGCGTCACGGAGATCGTCGTGGTCGACGCGCCGATCAGGAACAGCGCGACGATCTGGCCTTCGCCCTCGTTCGGCATCAGGCGGATCACGCGATCGGCGGTGGCCCGGGTGGCATGCGACTCGATGTCCATGATCACGGCCTTCAGGCCGGCGGCCTGCGCGACCGCGACCCGATCCTCGACTTTCTCCTTCCGAGAAGCGGCCAGCAACAATTCGACATCGTCGGGCGCGTTGGCGGCCGGGCCGATGACGCTGAAGTCGAGACTGACTTCGTCGAGCGCGAACGGGATGTACTGGTTGGCTTCGCTCTCGACCTGCACCTCGAGCGCCTCTTCGGACAAGCCGCCGGGCAGGATGATCTTCTTGGTGATCACCGCGGCGCTCGGCAGCGCCAGCGCGACGTTGCGCGCCCGTGTGCCGCTCTTGCGCACGGCACGACGCACGGCTTCGGAGACCGCCTCGATGTTCTCGATGTTTCCGTCCGCGATCGCACCTTTCGGCAACGCTTCGATGGCGTAGCGTTCGAGTCGAAACCCCGTCTCGGCCGTTCCTGCGAGCTCGACCACCTTGACGCTGGACGAGCTGAGGTCGACGCCGATCAGCGGGGGATTCTTCGACGAGAAAAGGGCGCCCAGATCAAAAGCCAAGGGGGTTTCTCCGGACGATTCGACTAAGCGAAATTCTTAGCATCGGGACTGAAAAACTCTAGAAAAATCTATTATTTTCTTGGGTTTAGAGCACTTTGCTCGATTGGTCTTCAAATGCTAGCAACAGTGTTTCGGGGCTGTAAAGGATTGCGACGGAGCACCCTGTACAAAAACAACAGAAGCTGATGACGACGGATACTAGAGTCCGCTATCGACACCGGACCGATAAAACAAAGGCCCTTTTCCGATCCACATCGGCTGATCGCGCAGCGCGTCGACCTGCACGTGGCCGCTCCCGCCGGCGGCCTGCGCGCATCGCATACCTTCGGACATCCACCGAACGATGAAAACGTCCGAACGAAGCAATGCGACCGCCGTCGTGCGCGACGACGGCAAGAATCGATGGCTGATCGAGGACATCCGCCTGGTCGGCCGGATCCTCGGCGACGTGATCCGCGAGCAGGAGGGCGACACGGCGTTCGAGTTGATCGAACGCATCCGCAGGCTGGCCGTCGCGGACCGGCTCGGCGACGACGCCGCAGCGGCCCCGGCGCTCGATCGACTGCTCGTCGGGCTGTCGATCGATCAGGCGGTCTCGGTCGTGCGGGCTTTCAGCTACTTCTCGCACCTCGCCAACCTGGCCGAGGATCGCGACCATGTGCGGCGGCTGCATGCCGAGCGGGCGGCGGCGGTGGCGTGCGACGGGACGCTCGCGTACGCCCTGCGACGCCTGCGCGCCGCGGGGATCGCCGACGCGCGCATCGCGGCGTTCCTGGCCGATGCGTATCTCTCACCGGTGCTGACCGCGCATCCGACCGAGGTCCAGCGACGCAGCGTCCTGGATGCCGAACGGGCCATCGCGGTGCTCCTGGCGCGCCGCGATGCCAGCGCATCGCCGGCCGAACGCGACGCCGACGAGGCGGAGCTTCGCGCGCGCGTCACCCAGCTGTGGCAGACCCGACTGCTGCGCACTTCGAAGCTGAGCGTCGCCGACGAGATCGAGAACGCGTTGACCTACTACCAGAGCACCTTTTTGCGCGAGATTCCACGGGTCTACGCGATGCTCGAGCAGGCGCTGCCCGGGCAGCCGGTCGCTTCGTTCCTGCGCATGGGCAACTGGATCGGCGGCGATCGCGACGGCAACCCGAACGTCGATGCGGGAACGCTGCGGGTCGCCTTGTCGCGGCAGTGCGAAACGGCGCTGCGCCACTACCTGGTCGAGATCCACGAACTCGGCGCCGAGCTGTCGATGTCGTCGCTGCTGGTACCCGTCAGCGACGCGCTGCAGGCGCTCGCGGACGGCTCGGGCGACGACAACACCCATCGCAGCGACGAGCCCTACCGCCGGGCGCTGATCGGCATTTACTCCCGCGTGGCCGGCACGCTGCAGCGCCTGACCGGCACCGACGCGTTGCGCCATGCGATCGCCCCGGGCCCCTCGTATCGCGACGCCGACGAGCTGACGGCCGACCTGCGCACCGTCGAAGCCTCGTTGACCCTGCACTCCGGCGCCGCGCTGGCGGCCACCCGGCTGCGGCCGCTGCTGCGCGCGATCGCCGTGTTCGGCTTCCACCTGGCGACGGTCGACCTGCGCCAGAGCTCCGATCGGCACGAGCAGGTCGTGGACGAACTGCTTCGCACGGCCCGGGTCGAGGCGGCGTATGCCGAACTCGACGAAGCGTCGCGCGTGGCGCTGCTGCTGCGGATGCTGCGCGATCCGCGGCCGCTGCGCATTCCCGGCACGATCTACGGCGACCTGACGACGTCGGAGCTCGCCATCTTCGAAGCGGCTCGCGAGGCCCGCGCCGGCTACGGCGAAGCGGCCATCCGCCACGCCATCATCTCGCACACCGAAACCGTCAGCGACCTGCTCGAGGTGCTGGTGCTGCAGAAGGAAAGCGGCCTGCTGCGCGGCGTGCTGGGCGATGCGGACGCCGCCGGCGACGCGATCGCGGCGCTGATCGTCGTGCCGCTGTTCGAAACCATCGCGGACCTGCGCCAGGCGGCGTCGATCATGACGGCGTTCTACGCGCTGCCCGACATCCGCGGGCTGGTCCGGCGGTCGGGCAACGTGCAGGACGTCATGCTCGGCTACTCGGACAGCAACAAGGACGGCGGCTTCTTCGCCAGCAACTGGGCGTTGTATCGCGCGGAGACGGCGCTCGAGCCGGTCTTCGACGGATTGCGGGAAGCGCAGGGACTGACGTTGCGGCTGTTCCACGGGCGCGGCGGCACGGTGGGTCGCGGCGGCGGGCCGAGCTACCAGGCGATCCTCGCGCAGCCGCCCGGCACGGTGAACGGCCAGATCAGGCTGACCGAACAGGGCGAGGTGATCGCGTCGAAATACGCCAACCCCGAGATCGGTCGACGCAACCTCGAGACGCTGGTCGCGGCCATGCTCGAAGCGAGCCTCCTGCCGCCGCCCGCGGCCGTGCCGCGGTGCTTCATCGAGACCGCCGAACACCTTTCGGACGCGTCGATGGCCGCGTACCGCGCGCTGGTCTACGAGACGCCCGGCTTCACGGACTACTTCTTCACGGCGACGCCGATCGGCGAGATCGCCGAACTGAACATCGGCTCGCGGCCGGCTTCGCGCACCGCGTCGCGGGCGATCGAAGACCTGCGCGCCATCCCCTGGGGCTTCAGCTGGAGCCAGAGTCGCGTCGGCCTGCCGGGGTGGTACGGCTTCGGCAGCGCCATCGCCGGCTGGCTGTGCGCCGGTGACGCCGCCGCCGCCCGGCTGGACCTGCTGAAACGCATGGCCGGCGAGTGGCCGTTCTTCGCCACGCTGCTGTCCAACATGGACATGGTGATGGCCAAGAGCGACCTGGCGATCGCCGCGCGTTACGTCGCGCTGGTGCCCGACCAGCCGCTCGCCGAGCGCGTCTTCTCGGCGATCGAGGCGGAATGGCGGCGCGTCGAGGACGCGATGGCGGCGATCACCGGCCACGGACGGCTGGCGAACGATCCGCTCCTCGCCCGATCGATCGAACATCGTCTGCCGTACATCGATCCGCTCAATCACCTGCAGGTAGAACTGATGCGACGCTTCCGGGCAGAGGGCAACGGAGCGGCGCCGAACGAGCGCCTGCATCGCGGCATCCACCTGTCGATCAACGGCCTGGCGGCGGGATTGCGCAATTCCGGCTGATGTCGAAGCGGCGCGGCGACCGGTCGTCCCGCAAGACTGCGCGGCTATAATCGGCGCCCGTCCGCGGCCACGAGCGTCCGGCGCGACGAGCCGCTGCCAAGCGGTCCTGTCGCCACTCGTCTCGACCGCGAAGCAGACCGTCGCTTCGACCCGGGTGCGCGGCCGGTCCGCGTTCCACCGTCCGCACGCCCCGCTCCGCCACCGCGCGTATGCCGAGTCCTCCCGCATCCTCACCGTCGCCGGCCCGTCGCGACGAGTCGTATCCGGCTCGCTCGAGACGTCCGGGCCGTGCTTGGCGGGCGTTGGGCTGGGTCGTCGGCATCGGCGCGGCCGGGCTGGCCTGCGGTGCGCTGGTCCTCGCGATCGCGACTTCGCTCGCCTATCGCAACCTGCCGTCGATCGAACTGCTCACCGATTACCGGCCCAAGATTCCGCTTCGGGTGTTCACGGCCGATGGCGTGCTGATCGGCGAATTCGGCGAAGAACGGCGAGCCATCGTGTCGATCGCCCAGGTGCCGCTCGTGATGAAGCAGGCGATCCTCGCCGCCGAGGACGAGCATTTCTACCAACACAGCGGCATCGACTATCTCGGCGTCCTGCGCGCCGCGGTCAACAACCTGGCCAACGGCAGCTTCTTCGGCGGCGGCCGCAAGCAGGGCGCGTCGACCATCACGCAGCAGATCGCCCGCAACTTCTTCCTGTCGAGCGAGCAGAGCTACATCCGCAAGTTCTACGAGGCGTTGCTGACCTTCAAGATCGAGGAGAACCTGACCAAGGACCAGATTCTCGAGGTCTACATGAACCAGATCTTTCTCGGCAAGGGCGCCTGGGGTTTCGCGTCGGCCGAGCGGGTCTATTTCGGCAAGGCGCTCAAGGATGTCACGGCGTCCGAAGCCGCGATGCTGGCCGGCTTGCCGAAGGCGCCGTCGACCGCCAATCCGGTCGAGAATCCGAAGCGGGCGCGTGAACGACAGCTCTACGTGCTCGAGCGCATGCATCTGCTCGGCAACCTCGGCGACGCGGCGTACGCAGAGGCGAAGGCCGCGCCGGTCAACGTCAAGATCGGTGCCGAGTCGTTCACCGTGCACGCGCAGTACGTGGCCGAGATGGCCCGTCAGGCGATGCGCGAGCAGTTCGCCGACGACGCCTATTCGCGCGGCCTCAACGTCTACACGACGCTGATCTCCGGCGAGCAGAACGCGGCCTACGAGTCGCTGCGGACCGGGGTCCTCGACTACGAGCGTCGGCACGGCTACAACGGGCCCGAGGCCTTCGTCGAACTGCCGCCGGGCGACCCCGACAGTGCGCTCGCCGACACGGTCGAGGACGAACTGAGCGAGCATCCCGACAGCGACGACATCGTCGCCGCGGTGGTGGTCGAAGCGTCGCCGAAGGCGGTTCGCGCACTGCGCACGGACGAGACCGTCACGATCAGCGGCGACGGCCTGAAGTTCGCCGCCGCGGCGCTGTCCGACAAGGCGCCGCAGGCCAGGCGCATCCGCCGCGGCGCCATCGTCCGCGTGATGAAGAACGCCAAGGGCGCCTGGGAGATCATCCAGCTCCCGACGGTGCAGGCCGCCTTCATCGCATCCAATGTGCACGACGGCGCGATCCGGGCGCTGGTCGGCGGCTTCGACTACAACCGGAACAAGTTCAACCACGTGACGCAGGCCTGGCGGCAGCCGGGCTCCAGCTTCAAGCCGTTCATCTACTCGGCGGCGCTCGAGCGCGGCTTCACGCCGGCGACCATCGTCAACGATGCGCCGGTCCACGTCGACGCCTCGGTCACCGGCAGCCAGGCCTGGGATCCGAAGAACTACGACGGCAAGTTCGACGGGCCGATGCCGCTCAGGCAGGCGCTGGCCAAGTCGAAGAACATGGTGTCGATCCGCCTGCTGCAGGCGATCGGGCCGCGCTACGTGCAGGGGACGCTGCCGCGCTTCGGCTTCGAGGCGGTCCGGCATCCGGCCTATCTGCCGATGGCGCTCGGGGCCGGCGCGGTGACCCCGTGGGAGATGGCGGGGGCCTATTCGGTCTTTGCCAACGGCGGCTACAAGATCAATCCGTACTTCATCAGCCGCGTCGTCGACAGTGCCGGTCGCGACGTGGCGCGGGTGGACAAGCTGGTCGCGGGCGACGAGGCCAATCGCGTGATCGACACGCGCAACGCCTTCGTGATGGACAGCCTGCTGCGCACCGTTGCGCGATCCGGGACCGCGGCGCGCATCACCGCGGCCCTGAAGCGCAACGATCTGGCCGGCAAGACCGGCACGACCAACGATTCGCACGACGCCTGGTTCGCCGGCTACAGCAACGACAACATCGTCGGCATCGCATGGATCGGCTTCGACCAGCCGAAGTCGCTCGGTGACCGCGAGACGGGCGGCGGCCTCGCGCTGCCGATCTGGCTCGGCTACATGTCGAAGGCGTTGAAGGGCGTGCCCGAGAAGGACCGCGTGATGCCGGCCGGCGTCGTCAACGTGGCCGGCGAGGTGTACTACGTGGAGAACCAGCCCGGACAGGGAGTCCATTCGCTCGGTCTCGACGATCCGGTGCCGGGCGACGACCCGTCGCAATCCGCGCCGCCGACCCCGCTAGAGACTCCGTCGCCGAGCCACCCCGAGGCCCCGCGGCCGAGCGAGCCGTCACGACCGGTACCGCCGCGCTACGAGGATCCGCGCGACAAGCCGTTCGGCGCCTGATCCGGCGCTCGATCGCCGACGTCCGATCGCCGACGTCCGATCGCCGACGTCCGATCGTCGTCGTCCGATCGTCGTCGTCGTCCGATCGTCGTCGTCGTCCGATCGCCGTCGTCGTCAGATCGCCAGCGTCGTCAGATCGCCAGCGTCGGCGTCACGCCCACCTCGATCCCGATCAACCTGGCAAGGACGAGGCGCAGATCCTCCCCCGATCGCGTGTCGCTCCAGCGCCCGGAGACGTCGTCCCGGCGGAAATGGAATCCGCCGGACCGGGCGGCGAGCCAGATTTCGGACGCCGCCTCCTGCGTGTTGACGATCACGCGATGACCGTTTTCGAACGCCAGGGTGACGACGTTGCCGGCGCGCAGCACGTCGATGTCGAAGTCGTCGGCGAGGCGATCGACGGCGCTTTCCAGATCGCTCAGGAGACGCTCCGCGCGGGCCCGGAAGTCGCTCATTCGGCTGTGCTGCCCATGCTAGACTCCGACGCCTTTTTTGCTCCGGGACACTCGATGTCGCGCCACTTGCCCGTCAGGTCCCTGCAACGGCGGTTGATTGTAGCGTTGCTCCTGGCGACGTTGTCGACCGGCCTCGTGGGCTGCGGACAGCGCGGCCCGCTTTACCTGCCCGATAAAGACAATCCCGACAAGCGCCGATGAAATTGCCGCCGTATTTCGCGTATCGCGACGGCGCATTGTGCATCGAAGAGGTCGCGGCGAGCGCGATCGCCGAGCGCTTCGGGACGCCCACCTACGTGTATTCGAAGGCCGCCCTGCTGCGGGCTTTCGACGCTTATCAGGCAACCTGCGCCGCTCGCGGGCCGTCGGGCGGCGCCGTCGTCTGCTACGCGGTCAAGGCCAATTCGAACCTGGCGGTGCTGCAGCTGTTCGCGCGCGCGGGTGCGGGCTTCGACATCGTTTCCGGCGGTGAACTGGCGCGCGTGCTCGCGGCCGGCGGTCGAGCGGACAGCATCCTCTTCTCCGGTGTCGGCAAGAGCCCCGACGAAATGCGCCAGGCGCTCGACGTCGGCATCGGCTGCTTCAACGTCGAGTCGCTGTCCGAGGCACGCCAGTTGTCCGCGGTGGCGAACGCGGCAGGAAAGCTCGCGCCCGTGTCGCTGCGCGTCAATCCGGACGTCGACGCGCGGACGCATCCCTACATCGCCACCGGGCTGAAGGAAAGCAAGTTCGGCATCCCGTATGCCGACGCCGTCTCGGCGTACCGCGCAGTGGCCGCGCTCCCCGGGCTCGCGGTGATCGGCGTCGACTGCCACATCGGCTCGCAATTGCTCGAAGTCGCACCGCTGATGGAGGCGCTCGACAAGCTGATCGAACTGATCGATGCGCTCGCAGCCGCCGGCATCTTCGTCGGCCACCTCGACCTCGGCGGCGGCATCGGCATCCGCTACGGCGACGAAGCGACGATCGAGACGGCCGAATACCTCGGCCGCGTCTTCGAGCGGGTGGATCGGTGGCGAAGCGAGCGGCACGACGGCAAGCCGATCCGGCTGCTCTTCGAGCCGGGCCGATCGCTGGTCGGGAACGCCGGGGCGCTGCTGATGCGCACCCTGGTGCTGAAGCCGGGTCCGGTCAGGAACTTCGCGGTGGTCGATGCGGCGATGAACGACCTTCTGCGTCCCACGCTCTACGACGCCTGGCACGAGGTCGTGCCGGTGCGCAGCGACGCCGGCGTGCCGGCGCTGCAGTGGGACCTGGTCGGCCCGATCTGCGAATCGGGCGACTGGCTCGCGCACGACCGATCGTTGGCGCTCGCCGAGGGCGACCTGCTCGCGTGCTTGTCCGCGGGCGCCTACGGCATGGCGATGTCGTCGAACTACAACAGTCGGCCCCGGGCGGCGGAGGTCATGGTGGACGGCCAGAGCCTGCATCTGGTCCGCGACCGCGAGACGGTCGCGCAACTGTTCGCCCACGAACACCGGCTGCCATGAAAAAAGCCCCCTCGCGGGGGCTTGGTGCGACGAAGAAGCCGGCTTACTGGTACGACACCAGCGCCGCCTTCATCTTCTTCATCGCCGCCACCTCGATCTGGCGGATGCGCTCGGCTGAGACACCGAACTCGCCGGCCAGGTCGTGCAACGTCGCACTGCCCACCTTGCCGTCGTCGTCCTCGGCCAGCCAGCGTGCTTCGACGATGCGACGGCTGCGCGGATCGAGCTTCTCGAGCGCCGCCGAGATGCCGTCGGTCTGCAACCGGTCGCGCCGCTTGACCTCGATGACCTGCGTCGGCTCGTTGTTCTCGTCCTTGAGATAGGCGATCGGCGCGAAGTCCTCCTCGCCGTCGTCGATCTGGCCTTCGAGCGCGATATCGCCGCCCGCGAGACGCATCTCCATCTCGACGACTTCCTCGCGCTTGACGTTCAGTTCCTTGGCGAGATCCTCGACCTCGGTCGGCGTGAACGTCTGCAAACCGGTCTTGTGCGAGCGGAGATTGAAGAACAACTTGCGCTGCGCCTTCGTGGTCGCCACCTTCACCAAGCGCCAGTTCTTGAGGATGTACTCGTGCATCTCGGCCTTGACCCAGTGCATCGCGAACGAGACGAGGCGCACGCCGCGATCCGGGTCGAAGCGCTTGACCGCCTTCATCAGCCCGACATTGCCTTCCTGGATCAGGTCGCTGTGCGGTAGCCCGTAACCGAGATAACCGCGCGCGATCGAAACCACGAGGCGCAGATGGGACAGGACCAGGCGTCGCGCCGCCTCGAGATCCTCGTCGTCGCGGAAGCGAACCGCATATTCGTGCTCTTCGGCGGCCGACAGCAACGGCAGGCGATTGACGGCCTGGATATACGAATCGATGGTTCCGAGCGCACCGGGATTCGACACGGCCATCATCATGGATCCGGCGCCGGGGGCACCGGGCCGACCAAAACCCCAATCCTTCGACAAAGCCAGATTCGTCATCGAAATTCCTTTCTGCACAAAGCTTAGCACTCCGTTGTTCCGAGTGCTAAGTTCAGACCAAGTCACCTGTCAATAGTTCTCACTGAATGATTCGATGACACAGATTGACGCTTCCTATCGGTCATCATCGGCGCTACGGTGCACGCCAAGAGCATGACCCCCAGGCTGCAGCCGACGAACATCGAACCGATCTGACCGAAATCCGTGGGGTCCGGTTTCCAGGCGACGTAAAAAGATCTCGTCGACCAGGCAGTCGCCACGACCAGCGCGACTCCCGTGCCGCACGCCATCACCCCACCGATCAGGCCCGTCATGGCCAGGACGGATCGACCCGGTCGATCGGCATCCCGCGTGACCGCCCGGCCGGCCAGGAAGAACAGGACGAGGCAGGCCAGGATCGCGAAAGCGACCGCGCCGCTCGCTGCGATCGGCACCGTTCGGCGCACCAGCGGCGACCAGGCATCGATCCGCGCGATCCATCGTTGATCGACCCGGATGGTGTCGACGTCGGGCAGCGCCGCCAGCGCCGCTCGCACCTCGCCCACTCGCTCGGATACCGTGCGCGTCGCGTTCCAGGCCGACGGCCGGAGCGACACCAGCCAGACGTCGGGCAGCGGATTGGGGCGCGACGACAGGGCGGGCAGCCCGCCGTCCGCGAGGCTGGCCAACCCGTCCTCGCGACGACGCAGGACGGCCTGGCCGACCTCGGGCAGCGCCTCGATCCGCGCCTGCAATGCCTCGGCATCGCTGCGCGACGCCGTCGTCGACAGGAACGCCGACAATCGAATGCTGCCGGTGGCGGCCGACCACTGCATGCCGGCGAAGTCGATCGCGAGCAACGCCAGGCCGGCGAGCCACAGCGCCACGGCCGCCGCGCCGATGACGACCGCCATAACGCCGGCGTGGTGTCCCATCAGGCGCAAGGCCGCGCCGACCGTCGACTGGCGACCAGCGTGGGAAGGGTCGTCGAAGCGGGTCATCGGCGCTCACCTTCGCCGGAGGGAATGGTGGCGCGGTCGGCTGCGGATCCCGCGGGCTCGACCTGATCGAGAATCCAGTCCTTGAAGCGCTCCGCGGCGGCCTTCAACGGCCGCTTCGGCCACACCACGTAGTAGCCGAGCCCGCAATCGAGCAATCGTTCGTCGGCAGCGACGAGTGCGCCGCTCTCGACCTCGCGAACGACATATTCGGGCGGCTGCAGCGTCACGCCTTCGCCATCGATCGCCGCCAGTATCGCGAGCAGTCCGTGACTGAAGTACAGCCCCACTTCCGCATTCGTCTCTCCCAGTCCCCGCATCGAGAACCAGGGAGCCCACAGGTCGTACGGGTGACTCTCATGCAGCAGCCGGGCATGCTGCCACTGCGCACTCCGCTCGGCCGAATCCCCGTCGTGCGCGAGGTGGTCGCGAAAATACGTCGGGCTGCAATACGGCCGCATGCGCAGCTGCCACAGCAACCGGGCATGCAGGCCGGTCGGGAAATCGACGACGCTGCGAATCCCCAGATCGAACGCATCGCGGTCGAAGTCGGCCATCGCGAACGTGGCGTCGATCCGCACCTCGACCCGCGGATTCAAGGCGGCGAATTGGGAAAGTCGCGGCATCAACCAGCGCGATGCGAAGTCCGGCGCCACCGTCAACGAGATCTGCTGATCCTGGGGCCGCACCCGCTCCGCGGCCTGGGCGATGCCGCGCAGGTGACGAGCCGAGGCCGAATAGAAATCCTGACCTGCGGCCGTGAGCAGCAAGCCGCTGGATCGGCGCTCGAGCAGCGGCACGCCGAAGTGCTCCTCGAGCAACCGGATCTGCTGGCTGACGGCGCCGGCGGTCACGAACAACTCATCCGCCGCTCGCCGCATGCTGCCATGCCGTGCAGCGACCTCGAACACCCGAACGGCGTTGAGGGGTGGCAGCTTCATGGGCGCGTCTCGAAGGGCATCAGTAATTCTATACGCAGGCGGCAATGGAAATGGTTTGTCGTTCGGCAACTCGCAACCGATGATGCCGCCTTGCAGCACTTCCTCTCGGAGCAACAAATGCAGTTCGAACTCGACCGCCCGGCCCTCAATCTCGCCCACGGCACCATCCTCAACATTCACCGGGCGAAGGGGCGTTCGCTGCGTGTCCTGGCCGGTCGCGTCTGGATCACGCAGGAAGGATCGCTCGACGATCTTTTCCTCGAGGCCGACCAGAGTTGCACTTTCGACGGCAGCGGTTCGGCCGTCGTCACGGCCGAGGGGCCATCCGACGCCGCGGCGACGGTTCTCTTCGACACGCCGTTGAAGGCGCAGTCCCGCGGCTGGCGCTTCTTCGGCTGACGGCGCGCCCCGGCCACTCCTTTAGACTCGCCGGACGGTCGTCGACGGCCGGGCACCGATCGATGGTCCATGCACGCTTTTTCCCTCTCGAACGATCCGGCCGAGCTCGCGGCGCTCGACCGTGCACTGACGCAGCGTCCGCGACTGGTCGTGGGTCTGTGCGCCGCGTGGTGCGACACCTGCGCTCAATTCCGCTCCGATTTCGAAGCGCTCGCCGCCGCCCAGCCGGCCAGCACGTTCGTGTGGCTGGACATCGAGGACGATGCCGAGGTGGTCGGTGATGTCGACGTGGACAACTTCCCCACCATCGCCGTGTTCGACGCCGACCGGCTGTTGCACTTCGGTGCGAGCCTGCCGCAGCCCGGCGTCGTCGCCCGCCTTCTGACCTCGTTGTCGCCCGCGCATCCTCCGATCGCAGGCGACGGCGCCGTCCAGGGCTTGCGCGAACGTCTGCTCGCGCGAAAACCCGCTTCGCTCTAGTGCGATACCGCGACGGGCGGGTCGGCGCCGCCGAGCAGCGCGGACACGAACTGTGCGGCGACGAACGGCTGCAGATCGTCGAGGCTCTCGCCGATGCCGATGAAGTACACGGGGATCGGCGGCGCATCGCGTCGCACGAGCGCAATGGCCGCGAGCACGCCGCCTTTCGCGGTACCGTCGAGCTTGGTCACGATCAGGCCGGTCAGGCCCACGGCCTCGTCGAACGCCCGGACTTGCGCGATGGCGTTCTGGCCGGTGTTGCCGTCGATCACGAGCAGCACCTCCCGCGGTGGCTGGCCGGCCGAGGCCGGCGCCTTGGCGATCACCCGTTTGACCTTCTTCAACTCGTCCATCAGATGCAACTGGGTTTGCAGGCGTCCGGCGGTATCCGCGATGAGGACGTCCACCCGACGCGCAGCCGCCGCGGCGACGGCGTCGAAGACCA
>CAHJXF010000009.1 GCA_903644065.1 Betaproteobacteria bacterium | reverse complement strand
CGTCACGCTGCGTCACCGGATGCTCGACGCGGCATCGGTCGCCGCCTGGTGTGCGGTGCCGGTCCCGACCATCCAGGTCCACGGCGCCGGTCACGTGGGCCGCGCGATCGTCCACGTGCTGGCGTTGCTCGACGTCGACGTGCAGTGGATCGACGAACGCGAAACGGCTTTCCCGGCGGAGGCGTCGGCGGCCAACGTCGAGCGGGTCTGCGTGGACGCGGTCGAAGGCGAAGTCGCGGTCGCGCCGCCGGACGGCTTCTTTCTCGTCCTGACGCATCAGCACGACCTCGATCTGCGCATCGTCGAGGCGATCCTGCGCCGCGGCGACTTCGCGTTCCTCGGCCTGATCGGCTCGGCGACGAAGCGGCGCCGCTTCACGCAGCTGCTACGCGAGCGCGGCATCGGCGACGACGCGCTCGGCCGCATGACGTGCCCGATCGGCAGCGACGCGATCGTCGGCAAGGACCCGGCGCGGATCGCCATCGCGGTCGCCGCGCAGCTGCTGCCGCTGCTCGACCGTGCCGCGAGCGACGCGGCGACCCGCTCGCCGGTCGACGCGTCCGTCAGAAGTATTCGGGGTGCTCGCTGAGCAGCGACTGCTCGAATCGGTCGACGGCCGTGAAGTTGGCGAAGCGGGGGAACAGCCGTCGCCCCGAGTCCCAGGCGCGCCAAGCGCGCACCGTGTCGAACTGCATCAGCTCGCAGTCGCCCAGGTCCTTGTAGACGCCGGCGATCAACGGATTCACGGCCAGGACGTTCAGCAACAGGTCGCGGGCCACGACCGGTTGTCCGAGCGTCTTGCGGTCGTTCGCGATGAAGATGTCGAGTACATAGGCCTTCGTCGCCGCCTGCGAATGCAGCCCTTCGAGCACCGGCAGGGCGGCGGTGGTTTCGTCCTTCGTCGTGGCCGCAAGCGCCCGCGACAGGCTGGCGACCGCAGCGTCCGCGCCGACTCGCGCGCGTTGCTCGGGCGTCGCCCACACGAGCGGCTCGCCGCTCGTCAGGCCCCACTCGATGATGCCGAGCATCGCGTCCAGCAAACGCCCGTCACGAAGGGCGACCGCGATCTCGTCGCGGGCACGAGCCAGCGTCCTCGACACGTCGGCCGCGTCCAGGGCGGTCGCCCGGTCGAGCGCCCGATCGATCGGCTGCGACGAAGCGGTCGCCCTGCGTCGCGGAATGGTCGAAGCATCGATCGGCGCATCGGCGGTCTCGTGGATCGATCGCACCGTCACGGTCTGCGTTTCTTCGCTGAACTGACGGCTGACGGCGACCATGCGCTCCGGGATCGCGTTCGCCGACGCGATGCCGGCGAGAACCTGGGGATGCACCGCGATGGCATGGCGCAACATCTGCACGAACATCCGCGCTTCGTCTGCCTTGACGACCGTCGCCGCGAGGCTGATACGACAGAAGACGCGCGTCGGGCCGGAGAACGTCCGGTCCACGCCGTCTTCCGCCACCTGCAGCGGCGACGATGGTTCCTGGAAGCCCAGGTTCTGTTCGAGATCGACCGCGGTCGTGCCGTCGTCGATCTTCGCCACCGCCATCGCGCGACTCAAGCCGACCCGGCGGTACTCGATCGTGCGGAACGCCGGCACGTCGTACAGCGAATGGTCGACTCGCGTGCGCGACTTGTTGTCGACGACGTCGCGCCGCCGCGTCGCGTCGTAGACCGTCGTCGCGTCGCTGCCGGCGACCACCACGCGTCGCGCCTCCAGCGTGACCGTCGTCGAGCGGTGGCTGTCGGGCGGCAGCGTCGCGCTGCCCTTGGGAACCAATTCGTGGTGGACGTCGAAGTCTACTTGCATCGTCAGCGCGGCGTGCGCGGTCGAACCGCAGAGCGCGATGACGATGGCGATGGCGAAGCAGGCCGGCACTCGGCTCATCGACGGAACTCTCTGGTTGAGTCGCAACCCCTGCGCCGCGCGCCGAACGTTGCCGACTCTTGCCATGATGGACGGACCCCGAGCAACCACCGGGTATGCCGCTACCCGCTGTCCGTTCGGTGCTTCGACCGCATCGGCGAACCAGGAGCCCGGCGGCTCGCGTCAGCGTACCGGCTCCGGCTGACCCGTCCGTGCGTACAGCTCCGCCTGGTCGAGCACGGTCTCGATCTGCCGGTAGGCGTCGGCGCCGATGGTCTCGTCGCGCCGCATCCGCGACAGCTCGCTACGCGCCGCCTCGACGGCCCGCTGCCGCAGCACCGGCAAGGTCGGCTCGCCGATCGCCCCGGTCCCGCCGGCGACGCTCTCGTGCAGCAGCTCGTCGAGCTCGAAGCGCAATGCGCGCGCCGGTTTGCCGTCGTCGCCGTCGATCGTCTGCAACGCCGCGCGAAGCGCCGCTTCGCGCGCCTGGTCGACTTCGTGCTCGACCGGTCCGTCGTCGTGCAGGTCGAGCCACACCAGCAACGGCCGCAGCGTCAGGCCCTGCAGGACGAGCGTGCCGACGACCACGGTGAAGGCGCAGACCAGGATCAGCGGGCGACCGGGGAAGGGGTGGTCGCCGGCGGGCAGCGACAGCGCGGCGGCCAGCGTCACGATGCCGCGCATGCCGCACCACGCGACGATCGCGCCGCCCTGGACCGACGGCTTCAGCCGGGCGCGCCGTTGGCCGGCGGCCCGGGCCGCCACGCCTTTCGAGCGCAGCAGCGTGTTGAACAGCATGACCCAGACGATGCGCGTGCCGATCACCACGCCGAGCACCGCGAGCGCCACCACGGTGTAGCTGCGCCGGTCGGCGGTCGACAGGCCCTCGATGATGGGCCCGAGCTGCAGTCCGATCAGCACGAAGGCCAGCACGTTGAGCACGAAGACCACCGTCTCCCAGACCGCGAACGACGGCACCCGGATGCGCGCGGGCGTGACGCGCGCCGACACGCGGGCGGTCATGATCGCGAACGCGACGACCGTCAGGATCGGCGACAGGCCGATGCGCTCGGAGACGATCCAGACCCCGAAGGTCCCGGCGAACTGCAACACGATCGAGGTCGGCACGTCCTCGACCCGGCGATTAAGTTGCGACATCAGCCAGGCGGCGGCGACGCCGGCCACGACGCTGCCGGCCACGATCACCACCATCAGCGGCGCGGAGGTCGCCGGCGAATGGCCCTCGCCGATCGCGGCCGCCACCGCGACGCGAAAGATCAGCAGCGCGGTCGCGTCGTTGAACAGGCTCTCGCCTTCGAGGATCTGCGTCAGGCGATGCGGCAACGGCGCCTGCTTCAGCACCGCGGTCGCCGCGGCGGCGTCGGGTGGCGCGACGATGGCGCCGAGCGCGACCGCCGCGGCCCACGGCAGGTCCGGCACCATCGCCTTCACGGCCCAGGCCACCGTCGCGGTCGTGACGCCGACCGCGACGACGACCAGACCCGTGATCGAGATCCAGTTGTCGCGCAAGTCGCGCGGCGACGCGTCGTAGGCCGCGTCCAGCAGCACCGGCGCGACGAAGAGCGCCAGCGCCAGCTGCGGGTCGAGGCCGAAGCGCGGCATGCCGGGCAGCAACGCGAGCACGACGCCGAGACCGGCGAGCAGCGCCGGATAGGGGGCGTGCCAGCGGCGCGCCAGCGCCGCGAGGCCGACCGCGACCACCAGCAGCGCGAGCAGCGCTTCGAAGATCCGCATCAGGGATGGACGGCGAGCGCCCGGGGGTGGCGGTCGCGCGGCCCCGCGTGCGATGCGAACATCAGCGGCTGCCGCCCGACGCGACCCAACGGCCGAGGGTCGCGCGCTCCGCGTCGGTGATGCCGGTGGCGTTGTTCATCGGCATGATCTTGAGGATGACCGCCTGCTGCTCGATGTCGCGGGCGTGCGAGACGATGGCCTCGGCGCTGTCGAGCCGCACGTTCTTGTTGGCGACCTGCGCGTTGTGGCAGACGACGCAGCGGGTCGCGACGATGTCCTGCACCTGCGCGAAGGTCGGCGGCGCGAGCGCCGCGGGCTCGACCGCCGGCGCGGGTCGCGCGAGCCAGGCGGTGACCGCGATCAGCACGAGCGGGATCGGCAGCAGCTCCCAGCGCGACGGACCCTTGTGGCGCAGCACGAAGAACAGGCGGATCACCGCGCCGGCCCCCATCAGCAGGATCAGCGCGAGCCAGTTCCAGCGCACCTGCGTCAGCCAGCCGTAGTGGTTCGACAGCATCGCGACGATCACCGGCAGGGTCACGTAGGTGTTGTGCACGCTGCGCTGCTTGCCGCGCCGCCCGTGGTTGGGGTCGGGCGTCTCGCCGGCCCGCAGCGCCGCGACCACCTTGCGCTGGCCGGGGATGATGACCATCGCGACGTTGGCGCTCATCATCGTCGCGAGCATCGCGCCGGTCAGCAGGAAGGCGGCACGGCCCGCGAACAGGTGGCAGGCGATCCACGCGGCGACGCAGACGTAGAGGAAGACCAGCACGCCGACCTTGCGGTCGCCGCCGACGTTGCCCGCCGCATCGCGACCGACCAGACGGCAGATGCCGTCGTAGACGATCCAGCCGACGACGAGATAGGCGAGGGCGCCGGCGATCGCGGCTGCGGACGACCACGCGTGCACGCGCGGATCGACCAGGAAGCTCGACGCGTTGAAGAAATACAGCACGGTGAGCAGCGCGAAGCCGGACAGCCAGGTCGAGTAGGCCTCCCAGTACGACCAGTGCAGATGGGCCGGCAGCGTCTTCGGCGCGACGCGGTACTTGTTGAAGTGGTAGAAGCCGCCGCCGTGCACGGCCCACGACTCGCCGTCGACGCCGCGGTCGAGCTGGTCGCGGTCGGTGGGCCTGTAGAGGCGGTCGTCGGTCAGGACGAAGTGGAACGACGTGCCGATCCATGCGATGGCGGTAATGACGTGCAGCCAGCGCAGCAGCAGGTTGCCCCATTCGAACAGGTAGGCGTCCATCGGCGGGTCGTGCGACGGTCAGCTGCCGCGATAGGTCGAGTACGACCACGGCGAGACGAGTAGCGGCACGTGGTAGTTCGCGGCGGCATCGGCGACGCCGAACTCGATCTCGACGACGTCGAGGAACGGCGGATCGGTCAGCGTCGTCCCGCGGTTGCGGAAGTAGGCGGCGACATCGAAGGCGAGGCGATAGCGGCCGGCCGCGAACGCATCGCTTTCCAGCAGGGGCCCGGGCGCACGGCCGTCGGCATCCAGAACGACGGAGAGCAAGGGCTCGCGTGCATCGAGACGCGTCAGCGTGACCCGCAAGCCGGCGGCCGGACATCCGTTCGCGGTGTCGAGGACATGGGTCGTGAGCTTGCCGATGAGGAACCTGGACGAGGGTGGGATCGGGAGAGTTTATTTGCTTTTGGACGAAGCGGGCCGGCGGTGCGGTATCGGCACGCCTCTCGCAGCACGCCCGGTCCGTCCGTCGTTTCCGCGCAGGCGGGAGCCGAGCATCGTCTGCGGTCGAGGTCGGGTGACGCCGGCCGCTGGATCGCCTGCACGAAATCGACGGTGTCGCACCAGTGAACTCTCGTTTCGCCGTCACCGCGAACGTCGGGATCCAAGGGACTTGTCAGTGCATTGCCGCGATCGGCTCCTGGCGCGACCGCGACTTGGGCCCCGGCCTCCGCCGGGGTGACGAAGCTTGGGGATGTCCGGATTCCACCGGCTCACGAGGCTGGGTTCCCGCGGGCGCGGGACCGACGGTGCTCTGCCGATGAACCTTTGCTCTCGTCGTCCCGGCGCAGGCCGGGACTCAAGTGGCGTGTCGGGGGCGTGGTCTCGAAGAGCCAGACGTCGAAGGCCGCGACTCAGGTGAGTCGCCGAATTCATCGGCTCGAATCGCCTCCACGGCTCGCGCCTGAACTTGGGCCCCAGCCTCCGCCGAGGCGACGAAGCTGGGTATCGGGACCCGGGCCGATGCCGGAGCCGAACGAGAGTCGGCATCGATTCGCTGACATCGCAGAATGTCCGCGTACGCGGCAACGACGACAAGTGCTGCCAACTCTCGCGAATTACGGGCCGATGAAGGCGATGAAGGGATCGTCGAAAGCACTCCGTTCACGGTCGCCTCACCGCATCGTCGCTTCACTGCATCTTCGCGATCAGGCCTTCCAGCTTCACGGCGTCCGACGCGAACGTGCGGATGCCCTCGGCCAGCTTCTCCGTCGCCATCGCGTCGTCGTTCATGTCGGAGCGGAACTTCGACTCGTCGTAGATCTTCGCTTCGAACGCCTGCTGCTTCGCCGACGCCTCGTCGAGCCGCGGCTCGACCTTCGCATCGCTTTCGGTCAGCTTCTCGAGCAAGTCGGGACTGATGGTCAGCAGGTCGCAACCGGCGAGCGCCAGGACCTGGTCCACGCTGCGGAAGCTGGCGCCCATGATTTGCGTGGGGTAGCCGAGCTTCTTGAACGCGCCGTAGACGCCGCGCACGAACAGCACGCCCGGGTCCTCGTTGGCGGGATAGTCGGTCTTGCCCTCGGACTTCTTGAACCAGTCCGTGATGCGGCCCACGAACGGCGAGATCAGCGTGGCGCCGGCCTCGGCGGCCTCGATCGCCTGCGGCATGCCGAACATCAGCGTCATGTTCACGTGGATGCCTTCGCGTTCGAGGATCTCGCAGGCGCGGATGCCTTCCCAGGTCGACGCGATCTTGATCAGGATGCGGTCGCGTTCGATGCCTTCGGCCTTGTACAGCTCGAGGATGTGGTGCGCCTTCGCGATCGTGGCCGCCGTGTCGAACGAGAAACGGGCGTCGACCTCGGTCGACACCCGCCCCGGCACGATCTTGAGGATCTCGGTGCCGAACGCGATCAGCAGATGGTCGATGACGTCGACCGGGGCCGCGCGTCCCAGGTCCTTGACCACCTTCTCGACGAACGGCTTGTACGAATCCTTGCCGACCGCCTTCAGGATCAGCGACGGATTGGTGGTCGCGTCCTGCGGCATGAACGCGCGCATGGTCTCGAAGTCGCCGGTATCGGCGACGACGGTGGTGTACTGCTTGAGCTGATCGAGCTGGTTCATGTCGGGATTTGGCTTGAGTTGGGTTGACCTGGATTCGGTCGGGTGGCGAGTCGGTCGACCCGGGAGAGCCGTTTCGACACGGTATAATCGAAAAGTTTATCTACGGCTGCCGGCGGCCACCGCGAACCGGCTTCCGCCGGCGCGCGTCGCGCGCACCATCGGCTTTCGTGTTCGCGCGCGTCGCCGCACGGCGCCACGTTCCACCGCGATTCTGCGCGCATCCGTGTCCGGATGCCGCGGACGCCCGCGAACGGCGCGGCGTGCGACTCGACCGCGAGCGACCCGATGCGGAGGTCGCGGCGCCGGCTCTGACAAAGGTGGTTCCCGTTGCCGACCGACTTCTTTCCCGCCGATGCCCAGACCAACGGCCTGGCATTGCTGGCATTGGCCGACGGCACGATCTTTCGCGGCACCTCGTTCGGTATCGCGGGGCAGGCGGCGGGCGAGGTCGTGTTCAACACCTCGATGACCGGGTACCAGGAGATCCTGACCGACCCGAGCTACCTGCGTCAGATCGTCACGCTGACCTATCCGCACATCGGCAACACCGGCGTCAATCACGAGGACGTGGAGTCGACCCGCGTGCAGGCGGCCGGGCTCGTGATCCGCGACCTGCCGCGCGTCGCGTCCAGCTTCCGCTCCGAGCGCAGCCTGGCCGACTACCTGAAGGCCGAGGGCTGCGTCGCGATCGCCGGCATCGACACGCGCAGGCTGACGCGCCTGCTGCGGACCCGGGGTGCGCAGAACGGCGCGATCCTCGCCGGATGCGTCGGCGATGCCGACGATGTCGAGAAGGTCCTGGCCCTGGCGCGCGGCTTCGCCGGCCTCGACGGGCTCGATCTCGCCAAGGTCGCGAGCGTCGACCGACCCTACGACTGGACCGCGTCGGTGTGGGCGCTGGGCGGCGGTCCCGCGGCCGCGCCCGACAGCCGCTTCCACGTCGTCGCCTTCGACTACGGCATCAAGCAGAACATCCTGCGCATGCTGGTCGCGCGGGGCTGTCGCATCTCGGTGATTCCCGCGCAGGCCACCGCCGACGAGGCGCTGGCGCTGCGACCGGACGGCATCTTCCTCGCCAACGGCCCGGGCGATCCGCAACCCTGCGACTACGCCGTCGCTGCGACCCGGTCGCTGATCGAGCGCGGCCTGCCCACGTTCGGCATCTGCCTCGGCCACCAGATCATGGCGCTCGCGTCCGGCGCGAAGACGTCGAAGATGAAGTTCGGCCATCACGGCGCCAATCACCCGGTGCAGGACCTCGACACCAGGCAGGTGCTGATCACGTCGCAGAACCACGGATTCGCGGTCGACGTCGACTCGCTGCCGGCCCACTGCCGCGTCACGCACGTGTCGTTGTTCGACGGCTCGCTGCAGGGCTTCGAGCGCACGGATCGGCCGGCGTTTTGTTTCCAGGGCCATCCGGAAGCCAGTCCCGGCCCGGCCGATGTCGGCTACCTGTTCGATCGCTTCACGGCCCTGATGCAAGCGTCGATGGAGGCGGCGGGTGGTTGAAGCGACGACGGAGCTCGAGGCGCGGCTTCTCGTCGGCACGGTCGAATCGCATATCGTCGTACTGCGTCGCCAGCGGGTCCTGTTGTCCGGCGATCTCGCCCGGCTGTACGGCGTCGAACCGCGGGCGCTGGTCCAGGCGGTGAAGCGCAATACCGTCCGCTTTCCACCCGACTTCTGCTTCCAGCTGACGCGCGACGAGTCGACCGCTTTGAAATCACAGACTGTGATTGCAGGTCGGGGCGGCGCGCGGACTCCGCCCTACGCGTTCACCGAGCAAGGCGTCGCGATGTTGTCCAGCGTGCTGCAGAGCCAGCGTGCGATCGCGGTAAACATCGAGATCATGCGCACCTTCGTCCGGCTGCGCGCGATGCTGGCGTCCAGCGAGGACCTCGGCCGGCAACTGGCTGCGCTCGAGGAGCGCTACGACGAACGGTTTCGCGTGGTCTTCGACGCGATCCGCGAGTTGACGACGCCGCCCGAAGGGGCACCCCGGCAGCGCATCGGCTTCGTCCATGATCGTTGACGCGCGACGACCCGGGGTCGAACGTTCGAAGGCGCAGCGGATCAGCCGACTTCGGCTCTTAAAGGTGCGGCGCCGTCTCTTCGCCGGTCACGCGGCGGACTCCGCGACTCGCCGGTTCGTCCATCGCTCGCTCGCAGTCATCGTATCGCTGGCCGTCTCCCTGTCGCTCGCGTTCACCATGTCGTTCGCGTTCACCATGTCGCTCGCAGTCACCATGTCGCTCGCGTTCACCATGTCGCTCGCGGCGTGCAGGGTGTCCGTCGCTGCAGAAGCGGGGGCGTCGCCGGTGGGGTCCGAGCCCGCGTTGCGCGCCGCCTTGCTGACGCGCATGGACGTCGACCAGGCGTTGCGCATGGATTTCATCGCCGCGGGACTCGAGCGACCCGATCGCACGCGGTGGCATCGCATCGCCGTCGTGAATGCCGGCAATACCGCGTGGCTGCACGGCGTGATCGCGCGCCACGGCTGGCCCGGTCGATCGCTGGTCGGGACCGACGGCGCGAGCGCCGCGTTCGTGCCTGTGCAACACGCGGACGCGGACCCGGCGTTCCAGCGTCGCTGCCTCGCGCTGATCGAACGGATGCCGGCCGGGGAAGTGGACGGCGAAGCGCGGGCGCTGCTCACCGATCGCACGTTGATCGCAGAGGGCAGGAAGCAACGCTTCGGCAGCCAGCTCGACGGGACCTGCGCGGCCGGCTACGCGCCGAAGCCCGTCGAGGACGAGGCCCGGGTCGACGCGCGCCGAGCGGCGCTCGACCTGCCGCCGCTCGCCGCATACCTCGACACGGCGAATCGCTTGTTCTGCCCCAACGCGCAAACGCCTTGATGCACCTCGGATCGCACCAGCACGCCTGACCCCATGCCCAAACGCACAGACCTCCAGACCATCCTCATCATCGGCGCCGGCCCGATCGTCATCGGCCAGGCCTGCGAGTTCGACTACTCGGGCGCCCAGGCCTGCAAGGCGTTGCGTGAAGAGGGCTATCGCGTCGTGCTGGTCAACTCGAACCCGGCCACGATCATGACCGACCCCGAGACGGCGGACCGTACCTACATCGAGCCGATCACCTGGCAGGTCGTCGAGAAGATCATCGACGTCGAACGACCCGACGCCATCCTGCCCACGATGGGCGGCCAGACCGCGCTCAACTGCGCGCTCGACCTGCACCGCCACGGCGTGCTCGACAAGTACGGCGTCGAGCTGATCGGCGCGTCGCCCGAGGCGATCGACAAGGCCGAGGACCGCAGCAAGTTCAAGGCCGCGATGACCAGGATCGGCCTCGGCTCCGCGCGCTCCGGCATCGCCCACACGCTCGACGAGGCCTGGGCGGTGCAGCGCTCGCTCGGCTTCCCGTCGATCATCCGCCCCAGCTTCACGCTCGGCGGCAGCGGCGGCGGCATCGCCTACAACGGCGAGGAGTTCGAGACCATCTGCAAGCGCGGACTCGAGGCCTCGCCGACCAAGGAGCTGCTGATCGAGGAGTCGCTGATCGGCTGGAAGGAGTTCGAGATGGAGGTCGTGCGCGATCGCGCCGACAACTGCATCATCGTCTGCTCGATCGAGAACCTCGACCCGATGGGCATCCACACCGGCGACTCGATCACGGTGGCGCCGGCGCAGACGCTGACCGACAAGGAATACCAGCTGATGCGGAACGCGTCGATCGCGATCCTGCGCGAGATCGGCGTGGACACCGGCGGCTCCAACGTGCAGTTCGCGATTCACCCGGCGACCGGCCGCATGATCGTCATCGAGATGAATCCGCGCGTGTCGCGCTCGTCGGCGCTGGCGTCCAAGGCGACCGGCTTCCCGATCGCCAGGATCGCGGCCAAGCTCGCGATCGGCTACACGCTCGACGAGCTCCGCAACGAGGTCACCGACGGTGCCACGCCGGCCAGCTTCGAGCCGTCGATCGACTATGTCGTCGTGAAGGTGCCGCGCTTCGCGTTCGAGAAGTTTCCGCTGGCCGACGCGCACCTGACCACGCAGATGAAGTCGGTGGGCGAGGTGATGGCCATCGGTCGCACCTTCCAGGAGTCGTTCCAGAAGGCGCTCCGCGGACTCGAGGTCGGCGTCGACGGCATGAACGAGATGACGAAGGACCGCGAGCGCATCGAGATCGAACTCGGCGAGCCGGGGCCCGAGCGCATCTGGTACGTGGGCGACGCGTTCGCGATGGGCATGACGGTGGACGAGGTGCATCACCTGACGCGCATCGACCCGTGGTTCCTGGTGCAGATCCAGGAGATCATCGACCTCGAGCTGAAGCTCGACCAGACGCAGCTCGCCGAGCTGGATCGCGAGACGCTGTACCAGCTGAAGCGCCGCGGCTTCTCCGACCGCCGTCTCGCGTACCTGATGAAGACCGACGAGCACGCGGTGCGCGCGCGGCGCATCGCCGACGGCGTGCGGCCGGTCTACAAGCGCGTCGACACCTGCGCCGCCGAGTTCGCGACCAGCACCGCGTATCTCTACTCGACCTACGAAGGCCTCGACGACGCCGAGTGCGAGGCCGAGCCCACCGACCGGCAGAAGATCGTGGTGCTGGGCGGCGGGCCGAACCGCATCGGCCAGGGCATCGAGTTCGACTACTGCTGCGTGCACGCGGCGCTCGCGCTGTCCGAGGACGGCTACGAGACCATCATGGTCAACTGCAACCCCGAGACCGTGTCCACCGACTACGACACCAGCGACCGGCTCTACTTCGAGCCGGTGACGCTCGAGGACGTGCTCGAGATCGTCGCCAAGGAACGGCCGGTCGGTGTGATCGTGCAGTACGGCGGCCAGACGCCGCTCAAGCTCGCGAAGGCGCTCGAGGCGGCCGGCGTGCCGATCATCGGCACGTCGCCCGACGCGATCGATGTCGCCGAGGATCGCGAACGCTTCCAGCAGCTGATCGCGCGACTCGGGCTGCTGCAACCGCCCAACCGCACCGCGCGGAGCGAGGAGCAGGCGCTGGCGCGCGCCGACGAGATCGGCTATCCGCTGGTGGTGCGGCCGAGCTACGTGCTCGGCGGCCGCGCGATGGAGATCGTCCACGAACAGCGCGACCTGGTCCGGTACATGCGCGAGGCGGTGCGCGTGTCGCACGATTCGCCGGTGCTGCTCGACCGCTTCCTCAACGACGCGATCGAGGTCGACGTCGACGCGATCTGCGACGCGGGCCCGAACGCGGGTGTCGGCGCGGGTGGCGGCGCGGGAGTTGGCGCGGGAGTCGGCGCGGGTGGCGACCCAAGCGGCAAGGACGCGCGTGTCTTCATCGGCGGCGTGATGGAGCACATCGAGCAGGCCGGCGTGCATTCGGGCGACTCGGCCTGCTCGCTGCCGCCGTACTCGCTGTCGGCCGGGACCGTGGCCGAGCTCAAGCGCCAGACCGAGGTGATGGCCCGCGCGCTCGGGGTGGTGGGCCTGATGAACGTGCAGTTCGCGATCCAGAACGCGACCACCGAACCGGTCGTGTACGTGCTCGAGGTCAACCCGCGCGCGTCGCGCACCGTGCCGTACGTGTCGAAGGCGACCGGCCTGCAGCTCGCCAAGATCGCGGCGCGCTGCATGGCCGGGCGGTCGCTCGACGACCAGGGCATCGGCGCGGAGGTCGAGCCGGGCTACTACTCGGTCAAGGAAGCGGTGTTCCCGTTCAACAAGTTTCCCGGCGTCGACACCATCCTCGGGCCGGAGATGAAGTCGACCGGCGAGGTGATGGGCGTGGGCGCCACGTTCGGCGAGGCGTTCGTCAAGTCGCAGCTCGCCGCCGGTATCCGCCTGCCGTCGCCGCACGGCGTCGACGGCCGCGGACCGGGCAAGGTCTTCATCAGCGTGCGCAACGCGGACAAGCCGAAGGCGGTCGAGGTGGCCCGCGATCTGGCCGCGCTGGGTTTCCCGCTGTTGGCCACGCGCGGCACGGCCGCCGCGATCGTCGCGGCCGGCATCCCGTGCACGGGGGTCAACAAGGTGGCCGAGGGCCGGCCGCACATCGTCGACATGGTCAAGAACGGCGACGTCGCGCTGGTCATCAACACGGTGGAGGAGAAGCGCAACGCGATCTCCGACTCGCGGTCGATCCGCACCACGGCGCTGGCCAGCCGCATCACGCAGTACACGACCATCGCCGGGGCCTGGGCCGCGGTGGAAGGCATGCGGCTGCTGCACGAGCGCGGCGACGAGATCTCGGTGTACGACCTGCAGGGGCTGCATCGGACGCTCGGCCGGGACGCGGTCGTCCGGAAGTAGCGGTCCCGACCCGATGGCCGTCGGGCCGGCTCCGCGATGCGACGTTTTCTGCGACTGCCGTCGCGCTGCGAAGGTCGTGCCGTTCCGCTTCGACGCGGAGGTCGCAGCGCCGTCGTGCGATTCGGTCGTCCTGATAGACTCACCGCCTTGATCACGGTCGCCGACCTCGGCGACCGGTCCCAGAGGTCGCTGCGCCGGTTCGGTCGACAGCGGCCTCTGTCGTTTGTGCGCTTCGTGCGCCTTCCGCGCACCCGCGCGACCCCATTCTTCTTTTTCGAGCACCGCATGAGCACGATACCCATCACCGTTCGCGGCGCCGAACTGATGAAGCAGGAACTGCATCGGCTGAAGAGCGTCGAGCGGCCCGCCGTCATCAACGCGATCGCCGAGGCGCGAGCGCACGGCGACCTGTCCGAAAACGCCGACTACGACGCGGCGAAAGAGCGCCAGGGCTTCATCGAAGGCCGCATCCAGGACCTCGAAGGCAAGCTGTCGAACGCCGTGGTGATCGACCCGGCGACGCTGGACGCGGAAGGGCGCGTGGTCTTCGGCGCCACGGTCGAGCTCGACGATCTCGCAGCCGACGCCAAGGTGGTGTACCAGATCGTCGGCGACGACGAGGCCGACATCAAGGTCGGCAAGATCTCGATCTCGAGCCCGATCGCGCGGGCGTTGATCAACAAGGTCGAGGGCGACGTCGCCGAGGTCCATGCGCCGGCCGGCGTGCGCGAGTACGAAGTGCTGGCCGTGCGCTACGTCTGACGGTCGACCCGTGCCGGCCAGCGGAGTGCGTTACGCGCGCTATGCCGCGTCGCTCGCCTGCGGCGCGACGGTAGGGGCGCTGCTGTTCTCGGTGCGGATCGCGACGACCGTGTTCCAGGAACTGCCGGCCGACCGGACGGCGGCCGGTCGCATCGCGGGCCGCGCGTTCACCGGTGCCTACGCGATCGCGCTGGTGGCTGCGATCGTCGCGGTGATCGTGGTGCTGACCACCCGCTCGCATCGCGGCCGGCTGGACGCGACGCTCGCGGGCACGATGCTGTCGACGGCCGTGCTACAGCTGTTCTGGATCGCGCCGGCCATCCTGCACCACGGGCAGGGCTGGCCGGCATCGTTCGCGAGCCTGCACGCGGCGGGCGGTGCGCTGCATCTGCTGCTGGCGGTGTTCGCGCTGATTCTGGCGTGGCGGCTGCTGGATACGCGTGCGGATCGGGTGGACGCGAAGCTGGCCTGACATTCGCTCTTTCTCTTGCGGCTCACCCTAGACAACGGGTGACGCCAGACGCGAGCGTCGATCTTTGTAGTGGAAGCGACGCGAGGTCGGGCGAAAGTGTACCGATCGATTGGAGTTGCCTCCCTTGGCCGTGACGCGTCATGCAGGGCACGATTGCGCTTCGTGGTCGATCGAGAGATGCGTATTTGCGCGATCCGCTCCGCGACAGAATCCGGCATCGCGCAGCAATGCAATCGGAGTGCCCAGCACGACGCGTTGGCCGCGCATCAAATCGGCCGCCACGACGATCTCCGCATCGGTCGACTCGACTGACGCTTTGGCTACATCGAGTTCGCCAGTCCATAGCAGGTCGTTGTTCGGCGTGCGGCAAGACGGGCACGGCACGCGACGGCCCGCGTGGCGTTTGACGGTCCTGCCAGTCGCGACCAAGCCTTCATCGTCGCGTCGCAACAGCTTAATTGTTCTGGAACGCCTTTTTCGTCGAGCGCTGTCCCGACTTCCGCACCCGCGCTGTCCGAGGCGGGCTGTCGTCGGTCTTGACCTTTCGCGTCGACACCCGACTGTCGGGGTTGCGCGCCTTCGCAGCGGTTCGCGAAGCACTTTTGCGGGCGATCTTCGGCGAGCGGAACAGCGGCTCGTCGTCGGCGAGAAGGCGCTGGCGGTAGAACACCAGCAGCTTGCCGATCGTCTGCACCGCGGCGGCCGACAGCTCGTCGACCACCCGGTCGCGCATCGCGAGGCGCGCGTCGCGGTCGTCGCCGGCCACGCGGACCTTGATCAGCTCGTGGACCGTCAAGCTGCGGTCGATCTCGGCCAGCACGCCGGGCGTCAGGCCGGCATCGCCGACGATCACCACGGGATCGAGCGCGTGGGCGCGCGCCTTCAGGGTCTTGCGTTCGCTGGGGGTGATGGACTGCGGCATAGTGTTCGACGGAGCGGGTGACGGGAGCAGGAGCGAGCGAGAACGACGATAACGCTTCGACGAACGCGTGTCGAAGGGAGGCGGTCGACCAAGTGAATCGACGGGAGCGAAGTGCCGAAGTGCAGTGCCGGAAGTGGATCGGCCAACAGGACGGACGACGCCCAATCGACCGACCGGACCGCCGGGTTCGCATCGACAAGCCTCGACCGATCGACAACGCCGGACCAATCGACAGGACCTGACCGACGAGTCCGATGCGACGACCGGAGTCGCGATTCCGGTGCGACCGAGCGGGATCGACGACGCATCGAGAACGAATCACCAGCCGGCCGGCGATGAAATCGCGCGGCGCGCAGCATACAAGCAATGGCCAAGAACAAATTCAACACCTCGTGGCTCCACGACCACATCAACGATCCGTACGTGAAGCTGGCGCAGAAGCACGGCTACCGCGCGCGCGCCGCCTTCAAGCTGAAGGAGATCGACGAGGTCGACCGGCTGATTCGTCCGGGCGACGTGGTGATCGACCTCGGCGCCGCGCCGGGTTCGTGGTCGCAGTACGTCCGCGAACGCCTGAAGACCGGGTCGGGCGGCATCCATGGCCGCATCGTCGCGCTCGACCTGCTGCCGATGGAGCCGATCGCCGACGTGGACTTCTTCGTGGGCGACTTTCGCGAGGACGAGGTGCTGCGGCAGCTCGAAGCGCGTCTCGCCGATCTCGTCGCATCGTCCCCGGACGGGCGCTGCGTCGATCTTGTCCTTTCGGACATGGCCCCCAACCTTTCCGGAGTCGGTCTGGCCGACGCCGCGCGCATGCAGCACGTGATCGAACTGGCGACCGAATTCGCGGTCAGGTTCCTGAAACCGAAAGGCGCCTTGCTCGTAAAAGCCTTTCATGGCAGCGGTTACAGTCAGATCGTCGAGTCGTTGAAACGGGAGTTCGTGACCGTCGCACCGCGCAAGCCGAGAGCCTCGCGCGACCGTTCGTCGGAAACCTTCGTCCTGGCACGGGGCCTGAAGCGGTTCTCCCGACCGGCGCAGGGACTGCAGTGAAGAGTGTTGTATGGCGCGCCGCCGTCGGGCGGTTTCGTGCGCTGGAACGGACGAACGACTAGAATCTGTCGTTCGACCGGGCGTGGGACGGCAACGGCCGTCTCCCCTACCGAGCAGGAGATGAATTTGAACAACATGTTATCCAAGGCTGCGATCTGGATGGTGATCGCCCTCGTCCTGTTCGTCGTCTTCAAGCAGTTCGAGACGCGCCGAACGGTTTCCGAGCCGGTCAGCTATTCGCAGTTCATGGATGAGGCGCGCAACGGCCGCATCAAGCGCGTCGAGGTGCAGGGCCGCAACCTCAACGTCACGCCCACCGACGGCAAGCAGTACACCATCGCGTCGCCCGGCGACCTGTGGATGGTCGGCGACCTGATGAAGTTCGGCGTGCAGGTTTCCGGCAAGCAGGAAGAAGAGCAGTCGGTGCTGATGTCCATCTTCATCTCCTGGTTCCCGATGCTGTTGTTGATCGGCGTGTGGGTGTTCTTCATGCGGCAGATGCAGGGCGGCGGACGCGGCGGCGCGTTCTCGTTCGGCAAGTCGCGCGCCAAGATGCTCGACGAGAGCAGCAATCAGGTCACGTTCGCCGACGTTGCCGGCTGCGACGAGGCCAAGGAGGACGTGTCCGAGCTGGTCGACTTCCTGCGCGACCCGTCCAAGTTCCAGAAGCTGGGTGGCCGCATTCCGCGCGGCGTGCTGATGGTGGGCTCGCCGGGCACCGGCAAGACGCTGTTGGCGCGCGCCATTGCCGGCGAAGCGAAGGTGCCGTTCTTCTCGATCTCGGGTTCGGACTTCGTCGAGATGTTCGTCGGCGTCGGCGCCGCTCGCGTGCGCGACATGTTCGAGACCGCCAAGAAGCATGCGCCGTGCATCATCTTCATCGACGAGATCGACGCGGTCGGTCGGCAACGCGGCGCGGGTCTCGGCGGCGGCAATGACGAGCGCGAGCAGACGTTGAACCAGATGCTGGTCGAGATGGACGGCTTCGAGACCGGTCAGGGCGTGATCGTCATCGCGGCGACCAACCGTCCCGACGTGCTCGACCCGGCCCTGCTGCGCCCGGGCCGCTTCGACCGTCAGGTGGTGGTGCCGTTGCCCGACATCCGCGGTCGCGAGCAGATCCTCAACGTGCACATGCGCAAGGTGCCGGTCGCGCAGGACGTCAAGGCCGACATCATCGCCCGCGGCACGCCGGGCATGTCGGGCGCGGATCTCGCCAACCTGGTCAACGAGGCCGCCCTGTTCGCCGCGCGTCGCGTCGGTCGCCTGGTCGAGATGATGGATTTCGAGAAGGCCAAGGACAAGATCATCATGGGCGCCGAGCGCCGCACGATGGTGATGGACGACGAGGAGCGTCGCAACACGGCGTATCACGAGTCCGGCCATGCCATCCTCGGCAAGCTGCTGCCGAAGTGCGATCCGGTCCACAAGGTCACGATCATTCCGCGCGGTCGCGCGCTGGGCGTCACGATGTCGCTGCCCGAGAAGGACAAGTATTCGTACGATCGCGACTACATCCTGCAGCAGATCTCGATGCTGTTCGGCGGTCGTATCGCCGAAGAGGTGTTCATGAACCAGATGACCACCGGCGCTTCGAACGACTTCGAGCGGGCCACCGAGATGGCGCGCAACATGGTGACCCGCTACGGCATGAGCGACCTGCTGGGCCCGATGGTATACGCGGAGAACGAGGGCGAGGTGTTCCTCGGCCGGTCGGTGACCAGTACCAAGAACGTGTCCGAGTCGACGATGCAGAAGGTCGACGACGAGATCCGTCGCATCATCAACGAGCAGTACCAACTCGCCAAGCGGCTGATCGTCGAGAACCGCGAGAAGGTCGAGGTCATGACCCGCGCGTTGCTGGAGTGGGAGACCATCGACGCGGATCAGATCAACGACATCGTCGAAGGCAAGCCGCCGCGTCCGCCGAAGCCGCCGGCTGCGCCGACATCCCCGACGCTGAGCACCACCTCCGGGACTGGCGCGCAGCCGAGTGCCACCGCGCCGGCCTAGACCACGCGCCGCCTCTCCGATCGCCCGGTTCGTCCGGGCGATTTGCTTTGCGGGTGCGCGGTGAGCGAGCGGTTTGATCCGTTCGCGCGGCCGGTCCTCTGCGGCCGCTTCCGGCTCGACGTGGCGCGCCGGCCGCAGGTGATGGGGATCGTCAACCTGACGCCCGACTCGTTCTCCGACGGCGGCCGCTTCGGCTCGCTCGGCGCCGCGGTCGACCACGCATGGCGACTGATCGAGGCGGGCGCCGACCTGATCGACGTGGGCGCCGAGTCGACCCGTCCCGGGGCCACGCCGATCGACGTCGACGAGGAGGGCCGCCGCCTGCTGCCCTTTCTGCGCGCGCTGGCCGATTGCCCGGTGGCGATCTCGGTGGATACGCGAAAGCCCGCCATCATGCGAGCCGCGCTCGCCGCCGGCGCCTCGATGATCAACGACGTCGAGGGCTTCGCATCGTGGGCGGCGCGCGACGCGGTCAGCGCTTCGGACTGCGGCCTCTGCGTGATGCACATGCAGGGAGCGCCCGAGACGATGCAGGCCGACCCGCGCTACGTCGACGTGGTCGACGAGGTCGCGGCCTTCCTGTCCGCGCGGGTCCGGACGCTCGTCGACGAGGGCGTGGCACGCGAGCGGATCTTGGTCGATCCCGGCTTCGGGTTCGGCAAGACCCACGCACACAACCTCGACCTGCTGCGTCGGCTCGATGCCATCGTCGCGCTGGGTCCGCCCGTGCTGGTGGGGCTGTCGCGGAAGGGCCTGATCGGCACGCTGACCGGACGGTCGCCGATCGAACGCATCGCCGGCAGCGTGGCGGCGGCGCTGCTGGCGGTCGAGCGCGGGGCGCAAATCGTCCGCGTGCACGACGTCGCGGAGACCGTCGACGCGCTTCGCGTGTGGGACGCGATTCGGTGACGAACGCCGGCACCGGTCGCGACGTCGCGGCGGGCCTCGGCCGCCCCGACCGAAGCGCGGAGGCCATCGACCCCGGTGATAGCATCCGCCCTCTGAAAACGGCCGGAGCCGCTTCATGGGCAGAAAGTATTTCGGGACCGACGGCGTGCGCGGCCGCGTCGGCGAGGCGCCGATCACCGCGGACTTCATGCTGCACCTGGGCCATGCGGCCGGCGCGGTCTTCAAGCGCCACGACATCGGTGCCAAGCCGACGGTCCTGATCGGCAAGGACACGCGGGTCTCGGGCTACATGATCGAGGCGGCGCTCGAGGCGGGCTTCACGTCGGCCGGCGTCAACGTGCAGCTGACCGGGCCACTGCCCACGGCCGCCGTGGCGTACCTGACGCGGGCACTGCGCCTGTCGGCCGGCGTGGTGATCAGCGCGTCGCACAACCCGTACTACGACAACGGCATCAAGTTCTTCTCGGCCGAAGGGGCGAAGCTGCCCGACACCGTCGAACTCGAGATCGAGGCGCTGCTCGAGCAGCCGATGGTCTGCGCGCCGTCCGAGTCCATCGGCCGCGCCAAGCGCATCGACGACGCCGCGGGGCGCTACATCGAGTTCTGCAAGAGCACGTTCCCGAACGAGCTGAACCTGAAGGGCATGCGCATCGTGGTCGACTGCGCGCACGGCGCGGCCTACGAGATCGCCCCGCACGTGTTCCACGAACTGGGCGCGGAAGTGATCGCGATCGGCGCGTCGCCCGACGGCTTCAACATCAACGAGAAGATCGGCGCGACGCATCCGGCCGCGCTGCAGGCCGCGGTCAAGACGCATCGCGCCGACCTCGGCATCGCGCTCGACGGCGACGCGGACCGGTTGCTGATGATCGACGCGGACGGCCGCATCTACAACGGCGACGAGCTGCTGTACGTCGTCGTGGTCGACGGCGTGCAGCAGGGCAAGCGGTCCGGCGTGGTGGGCACGCTGATGACCAATCTCGCCGTCGAGAAGTCGTTGCAGCGACTCGCGGTGCCGTTCGCCCGCGCCAAGGTCGGCGACCGCTACGTGCTGGAGATGATGGTCGAGCGAGGATGGCTGTGGGGCGGCGAGAGCTCGGGCCACCTGCTGTGCCTCGACAAGCACACGACCGGCGACGGCATCGTCAGCGCGCTGCAGGTCCTGTCGGCGCTGCGCCGCGGCGGCCGGACGCTGGCTCAGCTGACGGATGGGGTCCGCCTCTACCCGCAGACGATGATCAATGTGAAGATCGGCAAGGGCTTCGACTGGGAGCGCCACGCGCCGCTGGCCGAAGCGCATCGCTCGGTGAGCGCCGACCTGGGAGAGAGCGGCCGGATCCTGATCCGTCCGTCGGGTACCGAACCGTTGCTGCGCGTGATGGTGGAAGCGGAGAGCGAAGCGGTGGCGGCGCGCGCCGCCCGGCAGTTGGCGGACAGTCTCGTCGGGGCGACTTGACGGTCGGCGGCCCGGCCCGACATGTCACGACGCTGTCATTGACAGTACTTAATGTTCGGCCGGCTCCGCCATCCAGTTTCGACATCCCCCGAGGACTTCCATGAATTTCGTTTCGAAGGCTGCGTTCGCAGCGCTCTTCGCCCTATCGACCGCACAAGCCGCCGACATCACGGGCGCCGGTTCGAGCTTCGTCAATCCCGTCATGTCGAAGTGGGCCGACGCGTACAACAAGGCCACCGGCAACAAGATCAACTACCAGTCGATCGGCTCGTCGGGCGGCATGAAGCAGATCGATGCCAAGACGGTGGACTTCGGCGCGTCGGACGCGCCCTATAAGCCGGAGGAGCTCGACGCGAAGGGCCTGGTGCAGTTCCCGGTGATCGTCGGCGGCATCGTGCCGGTGTTCAACCTGCCCGGCATCGACGCCGGCAAGCTGCGCCTGAACGGCCAGGTGCTGGGCGACATCTTCCTGGGCAAGATCACGAAGTGGGACGACCCGGCGCTGAAGGCGCTCAATCCGTCGCTGACGCTGCCGGACACGGCCATCGCGGTGGTCCATCGCGCCGACGGTTCGGGCACGTCGTTCAACTTCACCAACTACCTGTCCAAGGTCAACGCCGAGTGGAAGACGAAGGTCGGCGAGGGTAGCGCGCCCAACTGGCCGGTGGGCACCGGCGGCAAGGGCAACGAAGGCGTGTCGGCGTTCGTCAAGCGCCTGCCGGGCTCGATCGGCTACGTCGAATACGCGTATGCCAAGCAGTCCAACATGCCGTACGCCAGCATGCAGAACGCGGACGGCGCGTACGTGCTGCCCGACGACAAGACGTTCAAGGCGGCGGCTGCCGGCGCGCAGTGGGAGAAGAATCGCTACTACGTGATCCTGACCAATCAGCCAGGGAAAGACGCGTGGCCGATCGCCGCGTCGACCTTCGTGATGATGCACAAGGTGCAGGACAAGCCCGCGCAGGCCTCCGAGGTCCTGAAGTTCTTCGACTGGTCGTTCCACAAGGGCGGCGACCTGGCCGAGTCGCTCGACTACGTGCCGCTGCCGACCACGCTGGTCTCGTCGATCTCGACCACCTGGTCCGAGCTGAAGGACGGCTCCGGCAAGGCGATCGCCAAGTAAAGACGCCTCAGCGAATCGAGTAGGATTCGGCGGCGAGCTGATCGGGCGACCGGTCGCTCGCCGTTCTCGCGTGATGGCCACGGGAAAACGCACATGGATGCCGCAACGACACTGACCTTGCCGCGCGTACTGCATCGGCAGCCCGACCCGAAGAAGGCCGTGAAGACACAAAGCGGTCTGGGCGACACGATCTTCTTCAACCTGACCCGGCTCGCGGCGCTGCTTACGCTGGTGGTGCTGGCCGGCATCATCGTGTCGCTGGTCATCAGCTCGTGGCCGTCGATCCAGCGCTTCGGCCTGTCGTTCCTGTTCGAAGCCACGTGGGATCCGCCGGCCGAGAAGTTCGGCGCGCTGGTGCCGATCTACGGCACCATTGTCACGTCGCTGATCGCGCTCGTCATCGCCGTGCCGGTCAGCTTCGGCATCGCGGTGTTCCTCACCGAGTTGTCGCCGGCCTGGCTGCGTCGCCCGCTCGGCACCGCGATCGAGTTGCTCGCGGCCATCCCGTCGATCGTCTACGGCATGTGGGGACTGCTGGTGTTCTCGCCGATCTTCGCGTCGTACATCGAGACGCCGCTCGCCGCCACCGTCGGCAAGCTGCCGGTGATCGGCAAGCTGTTCCAGGGTGCGCCGATCGGCATCGGCCTGCTGTGCGCCGGCATCATCCTCGCCATCATGATCATCCCGTTCATCGCGTCGGTGATGCGCGACGTCTTCGAGGTCACGCCGCCGTTGTTGAAGGAGTCGGTCTACGGCCTCGGCGGCACGACCTGGGAGGTGGTGTGGAAGGTCGTGCTGCCGTACACGCGCGCTGGCGTGGTGGGCGGCATCATGCTCGGCCTCGGCCGGGCGCTCGGCGAGACGATGGCCGTGACGTTCGTCATCGGCAACACCAATATTCTGAACGACGTCTCGCTGTTCTCGTCGGGCAACTCGATCACGTCGGCGCTGGCCAACGAGTTCGCGGAAGCCGCGCCGGGCCTGCACACGTCGGCGCTGATCGAGCTCGGGCTCGTGCTGTTCGTCATCACGTTCTTCGTGCTGGCCGCCTCCAAGTACCTGCTGGTGCGCCTGCAGGCGAGCGAAGGGACCAAGGCATGAGCGGCGTCGCCTCGTCGCGCAATCCGGTGTTCTCGCGCCGCCGCATCGTCAACAAGGTCGCGTTGGCGCTGTCGCTGGCCGCCATGGCGTTCGGCCTGTTCTGGCTGATCTGGATCCTCTACACGACGGTGTCGCTCGGCTTCGCCGGGCTGACGGCGCACACGTTCACCGAGATGACGCCGTCGCCGAACGCGGACAGCGGCGGCCTCGCCAACGCGATCGTCGGCTCCGGCATCATGGTGCTGATGGCCACGTCGATCGGCACGCCGATCGGCGTGCTCGCCGGCATCTATCTCGCGGAGTACGGCGGCGACGGCTGGCTCGCGTCGACCACGCGCTTCATCAACGACATCCTTCTGTCGGCGCCGTCGATCGTCATCGGCCTGTTCGTGTATGCCATCTACGTGTCGCGCACGCAGAGCTTCTCGGGTTTCGCCGGGGTCATCGCGCTGGCGCTGCTGGTCGTCCCGGTGGTGGTGCGAACCACCGAGAACATGCTGAAGCTGATTCCCAACACGTTGCGCGAAGCGGCGTTCGCGCTCGGCACGCCGCGCTGGAAGGTGATCATGCGCATCACGCTGAAGTCGGCGCGCGCGGGGGTGGTGACCGGTGTGCTGCTGGCCGTCGCGCGCATCGCCGGCGAGACCGCGCCGCTGCTGTTCACGGCGCTGTCGAACCAATTCTGGTCGCTCGACCTGGGCAAGCCGATGGCCAACCTGCCGGTGACGATCTTCAAGTTCGCGATGAGTCCATTCCAGAACTGGCAGGACCTCGCCTGGGCCGGCGTGCTGATCATCACGGTCGGCGTGCTCGGCCTCAACGTTCTCGCCCGGACGTACTTCTCACCGAAGAATCAATGAGCATGGCCACCGTACCGTCCAGCGATTTCGCGCCCAAGATCAACGTCAAGGGCCTCAACTTCTACTACGGCAAGTTCCACGCGCTGAAGAACATCTCGCTGCAGATCCCGGAGAAGAAGGTCACCGCGTTCATCGGTCCGTCGGGCTGCGGCAAGTCGACGCTGCTGCGCACCTTCAACCGGATGTTCGAGCTCTATCCCGAGCAACGCGCCGAAGGCGAGATCAACCTCGACGGCGAGAACCTGCTGGCGTCGCAGACCAACGTGGCGCTGATCCGCGCCAAGATCGGCATGGTGTTCCAGAAGCCCACGCCGTTTCCGATGTCGATCTACGACAACGTGGCGTTCGGTGTGAAGCTGTTCGAGAACCTGTCGAAAGGCGAGATGGACGAGCGCGTCGAATGGGCGCTGACCAAGGCCGCGTTGTGGAACGAGGTCAAGAGCAAGCTCGGCCAGAACGGCAGCGGGTTGTCGGGTGGGCAGCAACAGCGCCTGTGCATCGCGCGCGGCATCGCCATCCGGCCCGAGGTGCTGCTGCTCGACGAGCCGTGCTCGGCGCTGGATCCGATCTCGACGGCCAAGATCGAGGAACTGATCGACGAGCTCAAGAGCGACTACACGGTGGTCATCGTCACGCACAACATGCAGCAGGCGGCGCGCTGCTCCGACCTGACGGCCTACATGTACCTCGGCGAGCTGATCGAGTTCGGCCAGACCGACCAGATCTTCATCAAGCCGAAGAAGAAGCAGACCGAGGACTACATCACGGGGCGCTTCGGCTGAAGCGGCGCGGGGCTTGCAGATCGTCTGCCCGTCGGTTCGCCGCTGCCGTCGACCGGTCGCGGAGCGCCATCGCGGCGTTGACCGGCATCCTGCCGGCAAGCTACTATCCGATGCTTCGTTCGGGGCGTAGCGTAGCCCGGTAGCGCGCCTGGTTTGGGACCAGGATGTCGCAGGTTCAAATCCTGCCGCCCCGACCAGAATCCCGCTTGTTCGCGTCGTTCTCGCTGCCCGTAGCTCAACCGGATAGAGCACCGGCCTTCTAAGCCGGGGGTTGTGGGTTCGAGTCCCGCCGGGCAGGCCAGTATCGACGGTCGGGTGCGATGGGTGGTCGGGTGCAACGCCCGACCGAGCGGTTCCGTGGTGGCTGTAGCTCAGTTGGTAGAGTCCCGGGTTGTGATCCCGGTTGTCGTGGGTTCGAGTCCCATCAGCCACCCCATCTCCAGGCACTTTCGACCGGTCCGCTGTTGAGCCGCAGGTCCATCTTCGTATCCTGCACGTCCAGGGGATACGCCGGGCGTCCGGGTTCAGGTCGGCCCGGCTCGCCAACCGCCGACGGCCGTAGCCAGTACCGGACGATCCGACGCTTCGAGGTAGCGGACCAGCGTCGTCCGCACCGGCGCGAGGCCACCCGGCAGCGGCTCGTCGACGAGCAGCGAGAAGTTCGTTCGCCGCGTCGTCGTCCTGCAGCGCCACGAACACCAGCGCCCAGAACCAGAGGCAGGTCGCGCCCGGCAGGTCTTCGCGCAGATGCATGCGTCCCGGGACATGGCGCACGTGCTGGAGCAGGGCCGGGTCGCGCGCAAGGTCGATGAATTTGCGGTGGTTCTTCAACATGCCCGGCATGTGCGAGAACGACGCCAAGTAACGCCACGCTGCGACATGCGCGCCGTACCTTTCCATCGTCAGTGGCGACTGGTCCGGGAGAGGATCGCGGTCGTCTCGCCCGAAGACGAACGAGCCGTGGGTCCACTCGAGCCGGAAGGACGGATGCGGAACGGTCGACAGCGGCAGCACGCGGTCGTACGCAGTATCCACGAGCGCGAGCTCGCTCTCGCCGCCCGGCTTCGGGCAGATTTTCGGGCGCAGCAGATAGAAGTAGAGATCGCCCCGGTATTCGACCGCAACAGCCGTGACGCCTTGACGATCAACGGCATCAGGACGTAATGGTTGAGTGGCCGACGCGACGAGACCGCGTTCGTTCGTGCCCTGCTGGCGTGGATGCGTCGGTCGAGGGAACATCCGGCGGCTTGCAGCGAAGCCATCGCAAGCACCTCGAACCGACCGTCGGCAGGCTTCGACCGCGGGCGCGCGTTATCGGGTCTCGGGCGGATCTGCAACGCGTGGTCAAGCGCAAGTTGCGCTTTGCTTCAAAGCGCCGCACCATCGTCCGCTGGCCGCCCAGAACCGCTTCGGCCTGGTGCCGATCCACCGCAGTCGCGACCAGAAGAGTCATCGATGGGCAGTACAGCGCCTCGTGAGCATGTTCCCGACAGCGCGCCGGGACCGGCCGAGCCTGAGCCCGCGAAGGCCATCCGGACCCTGCTCCTGGTCGATGACCACGAGCTGGTGCGTTACGGCGTCAAGCTGCTCTACGCCGAACTGCGCGGCTTCCCGCTGCGCTGGCTCGAGGCACGCTCGCTGTCCGACGCGCTCGCAGTCTACGCGTCGGAGCCGCTGATCGACGCCGTGTTGCTCGACCTCAACCTGTCCGACTGCAAGGGTCTGCAAGGGCTGCGGCACTTCGTCGCGCTTCACCCGGCAGCGCGCATCGCGGTCTTCAGCGCGACCCAGGACGAATTCGTCGTCCGCCAGGCGCGCGCGCTCGGCGCATCGGGCTACGTCCCGAAGGGCGCGGCCATGGTCGACATGCGGGAAGCGCTCTGCGAGCTGTTGTGGCCGCAGCCGCGGCCGCCGCATCAGGTCGGCAACAAGAGCGTCCTCTTCCCGCACCTCGCGACCTCGTCGATCTACGACCGGGTCGCGGAGCTCGGGTCGCGCCACATCGAGATCCTCGAACTGGTGCTCTCCGGTTGCACGAACCAGGAGATCAGCAACTCGATGGGGCTGTCGCTCGGGACCGTCAAGAACTATGTGTCGGCCCTGTTGCTGGCCCTCGACGTCAAGTCGCGATCGCACCTGGTGAGCCTGTTTCGCTAGAGCGCCGGCGGCACTCGGTGGACAGCGTGAGTCGAAGGGGCGGTATCGCGACGAAGGCCGTCCTCACGTTCTCCCGGTCCGCCAGAGAGCGCCCGGCCGCGGCCACCGACGCGCATGCAGCGACCGACGCGTCGGACCTGCGCGTTAAAATGCGCATGGACGAGCGCGCGGCGGCCGCGGTGCCGCTCTTCTTCACCGCGGTCGGCGCCGCCCTCGTCGGCCTGTTCCTGGGTTCGGACGAAGTGCCGCAGCGCAACGCCTGGCTCGCGTCGATGATCACCGTCGAAGCCGGCGGGATCGCGGCCGCGGCGATCGGCGCGCTGCGCGGATCCAACGGAATTTGGCGTCGGCGGGCTCGGACGACGGTCGTCGCCAGCGGCATCCTGCTGCTCGCGGCCATCGGCGGGTTTCCCCTGATTTTCGACGTAGCCGGTTCACCCACCGAACGCATGGCGTTCCTGTCGGTCGGCGTCGCGGCGCTCGGCGGATGCCTGGCGTTCGCCGGGGCGAGGCGCCTGACGTGGCTGCCGCTGCTGGTGCCGGCGGCCTGGCTGACGATCGCGCTGCTGTCGCGAGGCGCCGACGTCGCGGACCTCGCCGTGCCGGCGCTCGTGCTGGCCGGCCTGATGGTCGTGACCACGGGGGCGCTGCTGGGCGCGCGCAGACGAACGACGCGCGCCATGCTCGAAGCCGACGATCGCATCGAATGGTTGACGGCGGCACGCGACAGCGCGCTGAAGGACGACCGGGACAAGAGCCGCTTCCTCGCGATCGCCACGCACGACCTGCGCCAGCCGCTGCATGCGCTGGGGTTGTTCGCAGCCGCGCTTGAGAACCGCTTACGCGGGACCGACAACGAGCATGTGATCCGGGACATGGTGCAGTCGATCGACGGCCTGAACCGATCGTTCAACGCGATCATGGATGTCTCGCAGCTCGATGCCGGCGCCATCGAGCCCAGCCTCCAGCGCTTCCCGCTGCGCGATGTCTTCCGCCGGCTCCACATGCACTTCGCCGGGCAGGCCGAACTCGTCGGTCTCGCGTTGCGCTTCTCACCGGGCGGCAAGGCGGTGACGAGCGATCCGCAACTGCTCGAGCGCATCCTCGGCAACCTGATCCAGAACGCGCTGAAGTACACCGTCGACGGCGGGGTCGTGGTGGTGGCGCGGACGACGAGCCGGCACTTCAACATCGAAGTCTGGGATACCGGCGTCGGCATCCCGGCGGTCGAACTGCCGCTGATCTTCAAGGAGTTCTACCAGATCGGCCAGCACGACCGGGTACGGATGCGCGGCCTCGGCATGGGCCTCGCCATCGTCAAGCGACTGGCCGACCTGCTTGAGCACGACCTCACGATCGCATCGATTCCGGGACGCGGCTCGATGTTCCGCCTGAGCATCCCGCACGGCGACCAGTCGGACATCGAGGACTTCACGGTCGCCGCCGACACGATCCCGATGCCGTCGTCGCGGCAACGCACGGCGCTGATCGTCGACGACGACGAAGCGATCCGCAACGGCCTCGGGCTGCTGCTGACCGAGTGGGGCTATCAGTCGGTGGGCGCCGCGGACGTCGACCAGGCGCGCTACGTGTTGCGGCTGCTCGAATCGGTGCCCGACGTCCTCCTGTGCGACCTGCACCTCGGCGACGGACCGAGCGGCATCGCTGCGATCCGGGCGATCCGTCGCCAGTGCGGGCGCGATGTGCCGGCCGTCCTCATCACCGGCGACCCGTCGGTCGACGAGATCGCTCGGGCCGCGGGGAGCGAGCTGCTGGTGATGTCGAAGCCGGTGCAGCCGCGCCTGCTTCGCAACGCACTGCGCAGTTTCGAGGAGGCAGGCCCGTCCGGCGACGGCAGGAAATGACTTTCGACCACTGTTTGCGAGGCGCTTCGTCACTAAAGTCCGTTAAATTGACTTGAAGAACACGCTGGACTACGAATGCTTGACGCCGAATCGTTACTGACGCCGCTATCCGAGGCTTCCCCGAGTGGAAGCGATCTCGAGTACGACGACGCGTTTCGCGCGATGGAAGAAGCGGGCGAGGACAAGCCCGAGACGGAGTGGGGCGACAGAATCTACCCGGCTCGCCCGCCCGACTGGCTGATCGTGCACACGGAAGCGCTCAAGCTCGCCGCACAGACGCGCGACCTGCGTGTCGCCGTCTGGTTGACGCGGAGTAGCGCACGCCTGTCAGGTCTGCCCGGCTACGTCGGCGGCTTGCGGCTGATCCATGGCCTCGTCGAGCGGTATTGGGAAACCCTGCATCCGGCGCTCGACGCGAGCGAAGAAAACGATCCGACGGCGCGGCTGAACGCGCTGCTGCCACTCGGTTCGTTCGCGGCCGGACTCGCGGACCTGCGCGCCGCGCGCCTGACCGGGGAACGGGGCGGGCTGACCGTCCGGTCGATCGAGCTCGCGTTCCATGGCGCCGAACCCGTTCGTGATGAGTCAGTACCCACCGAGAGCGGCGTGCTCGAGGGTATCGGGGCTGCGGTGTCGGATCGGCCCGACGTCCTGTTGGTACTCGGGTCGGTCGCCGAGCTCCTGGCCGCGATCGTCGGCACGCTGATGCAGCACGTGCCGGCGACCGCGCTGCCGGACTTCGAGGCGTTGCAGAAGCTCGGCACGATCCTCGAGCGGGCGGCCGATCGGGTCGACGCGAGCGCCCTCGCCGCGGTCGGCGGCGTGGCACCGGGCGGCCGTGCGGGCGGCGA